>RFSL01000055.1 GCA_009923965.1 Flavobacteriia bacterium
TGCTTAAAAAAGAAATTAAATTTGAAATAAAGCGATTTGCTTCTTCTTCATTTCGATCTTGATACAAAATGTGGTAATATTCTGTATTAAACCATTCAGCAAACCATTCTTTCTGCATGCCACAAAATTACAATAGTTTTCAAGAAAAGATTATATTCGTTCTCAAATGAAAAGAATAGGCATAACAGGTGGAATCGGCGCTGGAAAAAGTCTTGTTGCAGAAATTATTAAAGCAATGGGTTATCCGGTTTACAATTCTGATGAACGCGCCAAAGAATTAACGGAGAGCAACCCAAAAATTAAAGCAGGACTCATTCATTTATTTGGGGAAGAAATTTATCAAAATGGTACACTAAATAAATTCGTTTTAGCTCAAGCTATTTTTTCTGATGAATCCTTGCGTGAAAAAGTGAATGCTTTAATTCATCCAATCGTTCGTGAAGATTTTAATCTCTGGGCCTTGGCGCAAAATAACTCCCTTGTTTTTAATGAATCGGCTATTCTATTTGAAACGGGTTCTTTTAAAAATTTTGACGCAATTATCTTAGTATATGCTCCTGCAGAATTACGAATAAAAAGAATCATGAAAAGAGATAATTGTTCTGAAAATGAAGTGCTAAAAAGAATGAATTCACAATTTTCAGATGAAGAGAAATACCAGCTTACTGAATTTCGAGTTCTAAATGATGAACAAACACCACTTTTAGAGCAAGTTGAACAAATAATCTTAAGCTTTTCTTTACCCTAAAAATGGATAGCGATAATCTGTTGGAGGAACGAATGTTTCTTTGATCGTTCGGGCAGAAACCCAGCGCAATAAATTCATCTTAGCACCCGCTTTGTCATTTGTGCCGGATCCTCTTGCTCCACCAAAAGGCTGCTGTCCAACAACTGCTCCTGTTGGCTTATCATTAATGTACAAGTTTCCTGCTGCATTTTCCAATTTCTTTGTTGCTAATGCAATTGCATAACGATCTTGAGATACAATGGAACCTGTCAATGCATATTCAGAAGTTTCATCGATAAGCGACAGTGTTTCCTCAAATTTTTCTGCGTCGTAGACATAAATTGTAAGAACCGGTCCAAAAATCTCTTCACACATGGTTCTGAATTTTGGATTTGTTGTTACAACAGTTGTTGCAGAAACAAAATACCCTATGGATTTATCGTAAGTTCCACCAGTTATGATTTCAGCATCAGCTTGCTGCTTACAATAATCAATGTATCCTGCAATTTTGTCAAATGACCTTTCATCAATAACTGCATTCATAAAATTTTCAGTATCCGCAGGAGTTCCCATTTTAAAGGAATTTACTTGCTGAACATAAATAGCTTTAACTTCTGGCCATAAATTGCTTGGAATATACGCTCTTGAAGCAGCCGAACATTTTTGACCTTGGTATTCAAAAGCTCCTCTTGACATTGCTGTTGCAAGTTCTGCAGGATTTGCAGATTTATGTCCAATAATAAAGTCTTTACCTCCCGTTTCACCGACAATTCTAGGATACGATTTATACATTTCTAAATTCGATCCGATTTCTTTCCATAAATGTCGGAATACACCTGTTGATCCTGTAAAATGAAGGCCTGCAAAAGCTTTATGTTTAAATATTACATCCCCTGCAACTGGACCATCAACAGTTATCATGTTCACAACTCCGTCAGGAAGACCTGCAGCCTTAAAAAGTTCCATAATTACTTGGGCAGAATAAATTTGGGAATCTGCGGGTTTCCAAACAACGACATTTCCCATCATTGCAGGAGCAGCGCATAAATTTGCTGCTATTGCTGTAAAATTAAAAGGCGTTATTGCAAATACAAATCCTTCTAGAGGACGGTATTCTAATCGATTCCATATTCCAGGAGATGACTCAGGTTGTTCCTTGTAAATTTGAGTCATATATTGCACGTTGAAACGCAAAAAATCTATTAGCTCACAAGATGCATCTATTTCTGCTTGAAAAACGTTTTTAGATTGCCCCAGCATAGTAGCAGCATTCATTTTATAGCGAAATGGGCCTGCCAAGAGATCTGCAGCTTTTAAAAAGATTGCAGCACGTTGTTCCCAAGGCATATTTGACCATTTTATTCGTGCCTCCAATGCAGCGTTAATAGCATCTTCAACATGTTTTGCCTCTCCAAGATTAAAATATCCCAAGACTTTTTTGTGGTCTTGAGGACTTGTCAATGCTTTTTTTGCTTGTGTGCGAACTTCCTTTGAACCAATATACATTGGAACATCGATTGGTTCTTGGTTGTACATTTCTTGGTACTTTTCAATTAAAGCTATTTTTTCTTGTGAACCGGGTGCATATGACTTAACAGGTTCATTTATAGCAACTGGAACATTGTAAAATGCATTTGACATAACAAATTGTTTTGTTGCAAAAGTAACGATTGTTAACTATCCTTGCAATGAATTCAATTGGTTTCAATGTTAATAAAGAGATCTTCCCTTGGAAAAAAAGTAGTTTTGGCCTTATCCTGCTTTGTTATTTTGTGTAATCCCCTTTCTTTTGGGCAAAATAAATATGATTTCTCGTCATTTAAAAATGAAAAAAATCACTTGAGGAAAGCTAAAATGGCTTTAGAATTAAGCCAGGAGTATGTTCGCTACAATATAGACTCATTAAAAATCCTTGCGGAAGAATTAAAAAAATCCAAAAATAAAAACACATTCACAAGGGCGATTAGTTGTCGTATTCTAGGAATTTATGAAGTCCGAAAAGGAGATTTTAACAATGGTATTGTTTTACTTAAAGCGGCTAAAAATTATTCGCTTTCCATGCAAGATTTAGAGTTTTTAACAAGCGACGTGAATGAATTAGGAAATGCCTATTTCTTGAAAGGAGATTTTAAAACAGCAGAATTCTATTACAAAACTTCATTAGATATTGGAGAGGATTCTCCAAATGAAACAGATGCGTTTTTAGCTTTAGTTAACCTAGCAAGAATTCACATACTTCAAAAAAAATATAGTGAAGCAAAGCAAGAACTTGAAAAGTATATTTTTTTAGCAACAAAAAATGAAAAATGGGAGGCTGTAGCAAATGCTTATGCTGTTTTTGCAGATTTAGCCTTAGAGCAAAAAAATAATAAATTAGCAAAATTATATTGCGAGAATAGTTTTTCATTCTCAAATAAAACAATGAAAAGCTATTTTTATTTAAATGCGCTTACCAACAAAGCCATAATCTTTTTTTTGAGTAATGAGAAAAAGCAAGCATTAGAATTATTCCAAAAAATTCTGAGAGACAGAAAGACAGAAAATATACCCCATAAAATTTTTGAAGCATATTTTAATCTTGCGGATTACTTTTGGTATTTTGATAAACTAGTATCAAAAACATATATTGATTCTTGTACACAACTTGCCAAAAAGCAGGGTCTTTTGGGATTAGAGCTAGAGGCCATAGAATTTAAAATTGAGAAATTGAAACTTATACAGTTCAAAGATGCTAAGGCTAAACTAGAACTTAAAATAAGAGAACTTGAAAACAACAATAAAAAAGAAAGAGACAAACTGAGGGGCGAATTAATTTCAGGGAATTTCATTGAAAAAAAAGAAATAAAAAATGATTCATTAATTCTATTTGCATTCTTCTCAGCGCTACTATTTTTTATGGTATTACAGATTAGAAAAAAGACGGGCAAATAAAATGCCCAAAGAAACGAAGAAAATAATCTAACTTTGTCCGTCAATGTATTTACAAACTCTTCAACTAACTAATTTTAAAAACTACGAATCCCTAAATCTGGAATTATCTCCCGGATTAAACGGGTTTGTAGGGAATAATGGTTGCGGCAAAACCAATATTTTAGATGCTGTCTATTACCTCAGCATGTGTAAATCGTATTTAAATTCAAATGATCGGCAAAATATTCGCTTTGATCAATCTTTTTTTTCTATTTCTGGAAATTGGAATATATCTCAAAAGATGACAAATGTGCATTGTGCATTTAAAATTGGTGCAAAGAAAGTCATTAAGTTAAATAAAAAAGAATACGAAAAAATCTCTGAGCACATCGGACGGTTTCCACTTGTTTTCATTTCTCCATATGATGGAGATTTAATTGCCGAAGGAAGTGAAATGCGCCGCAAATGGATGGATGGTATTCTTGTGCAATTGGATAAAAATTATCTTGAAGACATCGTTCGATATTCTAAAATTTTAGAGCAGCGGAATGCTTTACTGAAAAACATGTTCGAGCACCGTTTATTTGATAGAGATTCTATTGATATTTGGGATGTGCAATTAATTGAAGTCGGTGAGCGAATTCATCAACGAAGAAAAATATTTCTCGAAGAATTTATTCCTGTTTTCCAAAAATTTTACGAAGAAATTGGAAGCGAATCAGAGCTTGTTGGCCTAGAATATCGCTCCCAATTAAATGATGCTTCTTTCGCGTCTTTAATTGCAGGTTCAGAAAAAAAAGATGCTATTACACAGTATACGAATTGCGGAATTCATAAAGACGACCTCATTTTTACAATTAAAGGTTATCCCGTTAAAAAATTTGGCTCACAAGGTCAACAAAAATCATTTATAATAGCGCTTAGATTAGCACAATATGACTGGCTAAAACAACACAAGGAACTTAAGCCAATTCTTCTACTAGATGATATTTTTGATAAATTAGACAATCAACGAGTAGGAAAATTAATTGAATTGGTTACAGCAGATTATTTTGGTCAAGTCTTAGTGACCGATACTGATCCAAGGAGAATGCTTGAGCTATTTAAATCACTTCCCATTGAAAAAAAATTATTTCAATTAGAAAATGGCGAAATAGAAGTTATAATTGACTAAATTTATACTATGCGTGAAGAATCGTTAAGATCATCAAAAGAACAACCAATTAAGGAAATTATTGCTAAATTTTTGAAGGCTCATTCTTTGGATGAAAAGATGAAGGAAATGGATGTCATTGCTGCTTGGCCAGAATTAATGGGGCCTGCAGTTGCGCACCGAACGAAGGAAATTTATATTAAAAATCAAGTTTTATACCTTTCAATTGATTCCTCTGTAATGCGTGAAGAGTTGTTAAACGGAAAGCAAATAATTATTGAAAGAATCAATCAATTTGCAGAGAAAGAAATGATAAAAAATGTTTGGTTTAACTGATTCTCTAAGCACTAAACAGTGGTATTTTTTATAAAACACATCTTGGCTTTCTTATTATTAATTCAATTTTCCTTTGGATTTTCTCAAGTTCCAAATTATGAAAAAACTGAAAATTGGGCAGTGTTGCCTGGTTTATATCCCAACGGATTAAGAGAATACCACAAAGACTCATCGCTCTTTTCTGAAGTTGACGTTTTTTATGTTTATCCTACAGTTTTTTTAAGTAAAAAAGATAAACGCTGGAATATCCAACTAGATGATACTGATCAACAGCGGAAAATTATCGATTTAGCTGTGCGTTTTCAAGCCTCTGCTTGGGTTGACGCAGGAAGAATGTTTGTTCCCTACTATAGACAAGCACACATTCGCGCTTATGATCATTTAGACGGTTTGGGTCGTGATGCTCTGCTCTTGGCCTATGCTGACGTAAAAGCTGCATTTGAATTTTATTTAGAAAACTACAATAACGGTAAACCAATTATTCTCGCTGGACACAGCCAAGGATCTACAATTTTAAATTTATTATTAAAAGATTTCTTTGATGGAAAAGACCTGCAAAAACAACTCATTGCTGCCTATTTGCCTGGAATTGGGATTAAAAAAGATGAATTTAATACGATAAAACTAGCAACAAATCCAACTGAAATTGGAGGATTTACAACTTGGAATACACATAGAAAGAAAATAAATAAAAAAGTTTACAATAAGTGGCACAAAGGCAAAGCTGTCATAAATCCAGTAACATGGACCACTAGTGAAGGAGAACGAAAAGAGCACAAAGGGTTTTTATATTCAAACAATAAACTTTACAAACAGTCCTTTTCAAGCCATGTGATTGATGGCGCTGTTTGGATTTCAATTCCTCATTTTCCATTTCGTGCCCTAGCCTTTACAATGGATGATTATCACTCAGGAGATATTAATTTATTTTTTGGGATGACATTCGGATAAATGCAAAATTACGCGCTTTGGAATTCCTGAACCAGAAATAATTTTCTTTAATAGCCCTTGTATAGTGTCAAGCTAACGGTTTCGGGCTTTGCGTTCGGGCGG
Source organism: Flavobacteriia bacterium (assembly GCA_009923965.1). Classification (GTDB taxonomy): domain Bacteria; phylum Bacteroidota; class Bacteroidia; order Flavobacteriales_D; family Crocinitomicaceae; genus UBA952. The sequence continues at coordinate 6,180 of RFSL01000055.1, forward strand.
GTTTCGGAGCACAAAGGTTCAATTTATTACAAAAGTTTATTAGTAGCACAAAGCTCCAAGTTTGCACGTCAGCCCGCCTGACGCAAAACCCGTGTTATAGGCTGGGCTTACTTCCTCAATTCCTTCAAGAAGTCGTAGCATAGTTTGTCTTCTTTCTCTTGTATTTCTTCAGCCTTTTTGTTGCTGTATTCCCATTTCCCGATATAATCTTTTTTTATCAGATTTTTGAGAGAAAAAACTCATTAACCATGCAAATGTACTATTCGAATGAATTAATGTCGGACAATCCCGCATTAATGCTCCATCTTTTAATAATGTATCTCCAATCACAAAAGTTGGATTCCATTTACGAAAAAATTCCAAATATCTATATTCCCAATCATGTCTTAATTTATCACATACAATATATAATTTATTAAATGACAACTTATTCAGAATATCTAGATAATATTTCGGTGGGAGAATATCGGATGTTGG
>RFSL01000056.1 GCA_009923965.1 Flavobacteriia bacterium
TTCAAAAAATTATTTGTTCTTGAAGATCCAAAATTAGAAAGAACTGTGTTTGGATTAAAATTCAAAAACCCTGTAGGAATAGCAGCTGGCTTTGATAAAAATGCTGAAATGTTTAATGATTTGGCATACTGTGGATTTGGATTTATCGAAGTCGGCACTTTAACGCCTCTTGGTCAATCTGGTAATCCCAAGCCGCGACTATTTCGCATAAAAAAAGATAAGGGCATTTTAAATCGTTTGGGTTTTAATAACAAAGGGGTAGCATCAGCAATACCAAATTTAAAAGTACGGAAACATCCAGATTTAATTATCGGAGGAAATATTGGGAAAAATAAAATCACCCCGAATGAGGATGCTACAAACGATTATGTTTTAGCTTTTGAGCAGCTTTTCCCTTATGTAGATTATTTTGTTGTAAATGTTTCTTCACCAAACACTGCTAATTTAAGAGATTTACAAGAAAAAGAACCACTAACTGCATTGTTGTCTGAATTAAAGAATAGAAATTCGCTCAAAGAAAATCCTAAACCAATTCTTCTAAAGATTGCTCCTGATTTAACAAATTTGCAATTAGATGATATAATTGAAATTGTTCGCTTTACAAAAATTGATGGTGTAATTGCAACAAACACAACAATAGGAAGAGATGATTTAAAAACTGATTCAAAACTTTTAATGCAATATGGTGCTGGCGGAATTTCAGGAAAACCTTTAGCAAAGAGATCTACAGAAGTTATTCGCTATTTACATGATAATTCAAAGGGAGAATTCCCGATAATTGGAGTAGGTGGAATTCATTCTGCAGATGATGCGCTTGAAAAATTAGCTGCTGGAGCAAGTTTAATTCAATTGTATACGGGTTTCATTTATGAGGGACCTGGTATTGTGCGAAAAATTAATGAGGCAATTTTAAAGCAATAAGCATGAGTGCGATAAAAATTATTGAATGTCCGCGTGATGCAATGCAAGGATTGGAATCTTTTGTTCCAACTGAATTGAAAGTTGAGTACATCAATCTTTTATTAAAATGTGGATTCGACACTCTTGATTTCGGAAGTTTCGTCTCTCCAAAAGCAATTCCTCAAATGAGAGATACAGCAATGGTTTTAGATAAGCTTGAACGAGTATCTTCAACGAAATTGTTAGCAATTATTGCAAACGAAAGAGGAGCAGAGGATGCTTTATGTTTTCCAGAAATAGCTTGTTTGGGATTTCCCTTTTCTATTTCTGAAATATTCCAGCAGCGGAATGCAAATTCGAGTATTGAAGAATCAATTTTGCGCCTTGAAAAAATCCAATCAAAAGTTACAGCTAAAAAAAAGGATTTAATTGTTTATTTATCGATGGGATTTGGAAATCCTTATGGAGAAGTTTGGAATACAGATTTAGTGGTTTCTTGGTCGCGAAAATTAGTTGAGGATTTAGGAATTCACACCTTAGCTCTTTCAGACACGATAGGATGTGCAAAATCAGAAGATGTTAGCGCTTTGTTTAACGTTTTATCCAATGAATTCCCTTCAATTGAGATAGGAGCACATTTTCATACACGACCAGAAACAAGTTCAAATCTAATATCTTCAGCTTACACTGCTGGTTGCCGAAGATTTGATACAGCTATTCGAGGATTTGGTGGTTGTCCAATGGCGAAAGACGATTTAACAGGTAATTTACCAACAGAAGATTTAGTAAGCTGGTTAAATGATTCTAGAATTAATCACCCAATTCAAACTGCAAATTTTAATACCGCTTTTGATTTTTCTTCAAGAATTTTTGAAACTTTGAATAAATAATAAACTTATTAAAGCATAAACTAAAAAGATGAAAAAAAAACAGTTTTTAATTCCAATAGTAATCATCGTATTAGCTGCTCTTGTGACTGGGTATTTTTACACTAAGAAACCAGCAAAAAAGAAAGTTGATAAGCCTAAAGAAAAAACTGAAATTCAATTAATTGAAACCGATTTTAATGCAAATACTTTCTCAGGAACTACTGAGATTGAATTATTAAAAGAATTAGGTGTCTGCGATTCTACAGCTCCAAATGATAATAATTTAGATCGACCTTCTTGTTCCCCTAGATTTTTTAGATTTTTTAATTATAAAAAAAATGCAGACTTGCGGAATAACTTTATATTGCTATTACGATCTGGGGTAAATGGCTTTCCTGCTAGACGCTTACTTATTTTTGAGAGAGAAAATGGAAAATTGGTTAAAACAAATGGATTTATTGGATACATTATTGAGAAAAGAGCAGCAAAAAATACTCTTTATGATGACATTGTTATTCGATTTTACGAAAAGTACTATGAGCAAAAATATTTTTACAATTGTTTGTTTTCATGGAAAGATCAGCGATACGAGTTTGTGAAATGTGAAGCGATTAACGATATAGCAATAAAACCAGAAGTAGTAGATTCGGTTTCAATAGAGATAAATAAAACTTTAATTGAGAAACAGCTTGTTTTTTAAGGCATACCAAGATTAAAATTTCTCAAATGCCCCCAAACCAAATAATGCGAAATCGTATTTTGCGGGGTCAATAGAATCAAATTTACGAAGTAGTTCTATGAGCTCTTCATTTGTTTTCCAATCATTCTGGGTTCTTTTCAGAATCCCTAATTTTCTAGCAATAGTTCCTGTATGCACATCTAGTGGAATATAAAGTTCAGAAGGCGAAATACTTTTCCAAATTCCGAAATCAACTCCCTTTTTTGAATCGCGCACCATCCACCGTAAATACATAATTAAACGTTTGCAGGCAGAATTTGCATTGGGATTTGAAATATGCTTCTCAGAACGCGAAAGATGTGAAGTTTCCAAAAAAACTTGCCTAAAATTAGAAATATAATTTTTTACGCCCTTATCATGAAAATTCCCACAAAAAGCTGACTCAAGATCTCCTGTTTTGTAAATGGTATGTAAGGCGTGAAAAAAGAATTCTAAATCAGAAGAATTAAAGGTGCGATGTACAAAATTAACTTGACTATTTTTTTTATAGTTCATTATAAAATCATAGGGTGAATTCCCCATTATTTCACATAGTTTATTTCCATTAGAAATTATACTTTTTCGATTCCCCCAGGCGATTGTAGCAACTAAAAAACCGATTATTTCAATATCTTCTTTCTGAGAAAATTTATGTGGAATTTGAATGGGGTCGTATTCTAAAAATGCATGATTCTCATATTGTTCTGCCTTAAAATCAAGAAAATCCTTTAATTCAAATAATTCCATGTTGTAAAAATAGAACAATGTGAATTAAAGGATATCTCAAACTGATTTATTTATTCACCTTAATTTCAGAATTAGTAACTTTATGACATACTATTACTGCTAATTTAATGACCAATAAATTATTTATTTTATTTCTATTATTTAGCTTTCAGTTTTTTTCTCAAACTAAGAAGGAAAAAATAGAACAGAATATCATCACCTTGCACAAGAAAAAATTTGATTGGCTTATTTCAAAACAATATGATTCTTTAGTAGCTTTATTTAGTGAAAATGTTGAGTACATTCATTCGAATGGTTGGATTGAAAACAAAACTGATATTATTGCTGATTTAAAAAGCGGAAAATTAAATTACAAGCGGGTAGAGGTAAGCGAAGCAAAAGTTCGTTTAAGTAAAAATGTTGCAATTCTTACTGGAAAAGGTGTATTTTTTGTTGCAATGGATAATAAAGACCTTGAAATCAAATTACTCTATTCTGAAGTTTACATAAAGGATAAAGGAAAATGGCTTTTGACTCATCGTCATGCAAATAAATTGCAGTGATTTTTAAATAAAATTACCGTCTTGCATTGATAAAGTACGATCAGCCATTTTTGCTAAGTCTTCATTATGCGTTACAATCACAAAAGTTTGCTTGAATTCATCACGTAATTCAAAGAATAATTCGTGGAGTTCCTTTGCGTTCTTTGTATCTAGATTTCCAGATGGTTCATCTGCAAATATTACTTTAGGTTTATTTATCAATGCGCGACAAACTGCAACACGTTGTTGCTCTCCGCCTGATAATTCTGATGGCTTATGATCTTTTCTTGTTTCGATTCCTAACCTAAGCATTAATTCAAGTGCAAGTTTATCGGATTCTGCTTTTGATTTCCCTCCAATCATTGCAGGCAAAGAAATATTTTCAATAGCAGAAAATTCTGGAAGTAACTGATGAAATTGAAAAATAAATCCAAGATTTTGATTTCGGAAATGTGCAAGTTTTTTTGAGCTAAGTTGAAAAGGGTTAATTCCATCAATTTCTAAAATTCCATTGTCAGGATTATCTAAAGTTCCAAGTATTTGAAGAAGAGTAGTTTTACCCGCTCCAGATGAACCTACAATTGATACAATTTCAGCATTGTCAACCATAACGTCTACGCCTCTTAAAATGGGGAGTTCGCCAAACGACTTAACAATACCGCTTGCTTTTAAAATCATGGTTTCAGGTTTAAATTATGCCCCATTTTATCTCTTTTAGTTCGAAGATAACTTTCATTATGGACATTGCTCTGAATTTCAAGTGGAATATTTTCAACGATTTCTAGACCGTAGCCAATTAATCCGGTTCTCTTTTTAGGATTATTAGACAATAAGCGCATTTTAGAAACACCTAATTCTCTAAGCATTTGAGCACCAAGTCCATAATCTCTTCCATCTGGCTTGAATCCAAGTTGAATATTTGCATCAAAAGTATCAAAGCCATCCTCTTGTAATTTGTAAGCTTTTAATTTATTTATCAAGCCGATTCCACGTCCTTCTTGGTTCATATAAATAATTACACCTTTCCCTTCTTTTTCAATCATTTCCATTGCTTTATGAAGTTGATCTCCACAATCACAGCGACAAGATCCAAAGATATCACCCGTTAAACAGGAAGAATGCACACGAACTAAGATAGATTCATCTTTACTCCAGGTTCCTTTTACTAGCGCTAAATGGTCTTGGTCACTATTTTTATCCTTAAAAGCATGAAGTTCAAAATCCCCAAAAACAGTTGGCATATGAACATCAAGTACTTTTTCAATTAAGGTTTCATTAGCAATTCGATATTTTATTAAATCTTCAATTGAAATAATTTTTAAATCAAATTTTTTAGCTATTTCTATTAATTCCGGTAAACGTGCCATTGATCCATCTTCATTCAAGATTTCCACAATGATTCCCGCTTCTTCAAAACCCGCTAAACGCGATAAATCAACAGCAGCTTCTGTGTGACCAGCTCTTCTTAAAACACCACCTTTTTTAGCTCTCAAGGGAAAAATATGACCTGGTTTCCCTAGTTCTTCTGGACGAATTTCTGGGTCAATCATGGCTAAAACTGTTTTTGAGCGGTCGCCAGCAGATATTCCAGTTGTACATCCATGGCCGATTAAATCAATGCTTACAGTAAAAGGTGTTTCATATGCCGCAGAATTATTTCTAACCATCATCTCTAAGCCTAATTGATCGCAGCGTTCTTCACTAATTGGAGCACAAATTAATCCTCGTCCGTGAGTCGCCATAAAATTAATTAGTTTTGGACTTGCATTTCTAGCTGCAGTAAGGAAATCCCCCTCATTTTCTCTGTCTTCATCATCTACTACGATAATTACATTTCCTTTCTGAATTTCTTCAATTGCTTCCTCTATCGTATTTAAAACTGATGTCATTTTCTGAATTATAAGCGCAAAGTTAGTTTATTATTTAGTTTGTTTTTTTTATTAGTTTTTGGAAGGGATTTGTCTTAAGACTTCTAAATAGAATTTCCAGAATTTTTGAACGGAAGAAATTTGCACTTTTTCATCCGGCGAATGTGCAGCACGGATATTTGGTCCAAATGAAATCATATCAACTTCTGGAAGATGCTTTCCAAGAATACCGCACTCTAATCCAGCGTGACAAGCTTTCACTTTTGGCTCTTCATCAAACATTTTTTTATAGAGATTTTCCATACATTTTAATATATCTGAATTAGGATTAGGTTTCCATCCCGGATAATCTCCACCTTGAATAACTTCACAGCCACTATTTTCAAATGCACAGCGAATATTCATTGCTATTTCAGCTTTTGTGGATTCTACACTACTTCTTTGTAAAGATTGTGAAGTAAAAGTTCCATTTTGAATGATAACTCTTGCCAAGCTTGAAGAAACTTCAACCAAACCCTCAATATCTGGGCTCATGCGATAAACACCATTGTGTAAAGAACATAAAAGATTGATAATTTTTTTAAAGTCACCTGAATTCATTACTTTTTGAGCAGTGTTAATTTCTGAACTTTGAATATTAATAGCTGGCTCAATAGCTTTGTATTCTTCCAATATTATTTTTATTTGCTTATCGAGAAGCTCATGAAAAATAGCGGAATCGGAATCTTTCACAATGAGATGTGCTTTCGCTTCACGAGGAATAGCATTTCGAAGACTTCCACCATCAAAAGCTACAAGTTGAATTGAAATTACATTGTTTATTTCCCAAAGAATTCGAGCAAGTATTTTATTCGCATTTC
>RFSL01000057.1 GCA_009923965.1 Flavobacteriia bacterium
AAGCTTGCAATAAATAAGCTTAAAAATAGAATAGAGGCTTTTACTGCAAAATTGGAAATAAATTTAGGGCTTAAAATAGTTGTCATAGTAAAAATATGAAGTAATAAAAATTAATAAATCTTAGTAAAAACAAATATACATAATAATTTATAATTTTTTTAGTAAATTTTAAGCTTAGCATCGTACACAATTCTTTTCCCTATCTTTGACTATTGATTCAACTTTATGGAAATCAAAAGTCACAGTTCTAATAAAATTCCTGTTTCACCTTCAATTGATAAAGTTGGTGTAGAAGAGCGAATTGCTAGATTTCAATCTAGAAGTATTAAGAATGAAGCAAAAAAACAAGGTCTTAATATGGTCTTGAGCATGATTGACTTGACAACACTCGAAGGAAAAGATACCGAGGGGAAAGTGAAGCAAATGTGCTATAAAGCAATGCATTTACACGATCATTTTGAAGGCATTCCGCAGGTAGCTGCAGTTTGTGTTTATCCTTCAATGGTAGCTATTGCAAAGAATGCATTAAGAAATTCTTCTGTAAAAGTAGCTTCTGTAGCAACAGGGTTCCCATCAGGGCAAACTGCTTTAGCACTTAAATTAAAAGATACAAAATTAGCAGTTGAGCAAGGAGCAGACGAAATTGACATGGTAATCTCAAGAGGAAAATTTTTAACTGGTGAATTTGCTTACGTTTTTGACGAAATTGCAGCAGTAAAAGAGGCCTGTGGAAAAGCAAGATTAAAAGTTATTTTAGAAACTGGAGAATTAGTAACTTTAGATAATGTGCGAAAAGCAAGTGATATTGCAATTTATGCAGGAGCAGATTTCATAAAAACCTCTACTGGAAAAATACAACCGGCGGCAACAATGCAAGTTACTTATACAATGCTCATGGCAATTAGAGATTACTATGATGAAACAGGAATTATGGTTGGAATGAAGCCAGCTGGAGGTATTTCAACTGCAAAATTGGCACTGCATAATTTAGTAATGGTCAAAGAAATTCTTGGAACGAAATGGTTAAGTAATGAGTGGTTTCGTTTTGGAGCGAGTAGTCTTGCCAACGATGTTTTAATGCAACTAGTAAAAATAGAAACTGGAGTATATCAATCTAATGATTACTTTTCAATTGATTAATATGAAAAAGGAACTGAACGACAACTGGGACTATTCTTCTTCTTTAGAAGCGATAAATCATATTCAACTTAAAAAAAAGTACACTCTTTTCATTGATGGAAAATGGATTGCACCATCTAAAAATACATATTTTAAGACCATTAATCCTGCAAACGAAGAAACCTTAGCGGAAATTGCATCTGCCTCAAAAGAAGATGTAGATTTGGCTGTTAAAGCTGCCCGAAAAGCATACACGAATGTATGGTCGAAAATGCCGGCTTCTGAAAGAGCAAAATACATTTACAGAATTGCTAGATTAATGCAAGAGCGTGCGCGTGAATTTGCTGTAATAGAATCTCTTGAATCTGGTAAAACTATTCGTGAATCACGTGATGTTGATATTCCCCTCGCCTGCAATCATTTTTTTTACTATGCAGGATGGGCAGATAAATTAGATTATGCTTTTCCCAATCGAAAAATTGAATCTTTAGGTGTTGCCGGGCAAATTATACCTTGGAACTTTCCTTTATTAATGGCCGCTTGGAAAATTGCTCCAGCTTTGGCTGCAGGAAATACTGTGGTTTTAAAACCTGCAGAAACTACAAGTCTAACCGCATTGAAATTAGCAGAAATTATTGAGGAATCTGGATTACCTCCTGGTGTTGTAAATATTGTTACAGGTTTTGGAGAAACAGGCGCAGCGATTGTAAATCATCCAGATATCAATAAAATTGCTTTTACTGGCTCAACAGCTGTTGGAAAAATAATCCAAAAAGCACTTGTGGGAACCTCGAAAAAAGTAACATTGGAATTGGGAGGGAAATCTGCGAATATTATCTTTGAAGATGCACCAATTGACCAAGCAGTTGAAGGAATTGTAAACGGTATCTTCTTTAATCAAGGGCATGTTTGCTGTGCTGGATCTAGATTATACGTTCAAGAAGGAATTGCAGAAAAAGTTATCAAAAAATTAAAACAGCGCATGGAAAGTTTGTATGTGGGAGATCCTTTGGATAAAAATACAGACATCGGCGCTATTAATTCTAAGGAGCAACTTCAAACGATTGAAAAATATTTAAAAATTGGAATGGATGAAGGAGCTGAAATGTACCAGCCAAAATGTGCTATTCCAAAAAAGGGATTCTATTGCGCTCCTACTCTATTTTTGAATGTCGCTCAGTCAAGTATAATTGCTCAAGAAGAAATTTTTGGACCTGTTTTAACCATTCAAACATTTAGAACGGTTGATGAAGTTATCCAAAAAGCGAATAATTCTCCTTTTGGATTAGCAGCTGGAGTATGGACGGATAAAGGTTCTCGAATCTTTAATCTCACAAGTAAACTTCGCGCAGGAGTAATTTGGGCAAATTGCTACAATAAATTTGATCCAACATCCCCTTTTGGAGGATACAAAGAAAGTGGTTTTGGTAGAGAAGGTGGATTGCATGGATTGAGTGCTTATCTTAAACTAAGTTAAATGAGTAGAATAGAAGTTTTAAAAACATATAAGATTTTCATTGGTGGGCAATTTCCAAGAACAGAATCCGGAAGATACTATACACCTTTAGATTCAAACGGAAAGGCCTTGGCAAATATCTGTCTTTCTTCTCGAAAAGATGTTCGTAATGCGGTAGTCGCTGCTCGAAAAGCCTTTGGACCTTGGTCTGAACGTTCTGCATTTAACAGAGGACAAATTCTTTACCGTATTGCAGAAATGTTGGAAGGAAGACAGGCACAATTTGTAGACGAATTAATGCGTCAAGGTAGCTCAAAAGTAGCAGCTACAAATGAAGTAAATTTAAGTATTGATCGAATTGTTTATTATGCCGGATGGTGCGATAAATACAATCAAGTAGTAAGTTCTGTAAATCCTGTAAGCTCCTCGCACTTTAATTTTTCAAGTTTAGAGCCAATGGGAGTTGTGGGAGTAGTTGCTGAGCAAAGCACTTCTTTAATCGGTCTTGTATCTCATATTTTACCCGCTATTTGCGGTGGAAATTCGACGGTGGTTTTAGCTTCTGAAAAACTCCCTTTGTGCGCTGTAACTTTTAGTGAAGTTATTCATTCATCGGATGTTCCTGCAGGTGTAATAAATATCCTAACTGGATCGCCAGAAGAAATGGCGGCAACATTGGCGAGTCATATGGATGTAAATGCCCTTATTACTTCAAATTTGGAATCACAACTTTCAAATAAATTATCCCTTCTTTCAGTTGATAATTTAAAGCGCAAATTTGATTATGAAGTGAATTGGGTTGAAAAAGACAAGCAAGCATTGCATTATATTTCTGATTTACAAGAAATAAAAACCACTTGGCATCCAATTGAAAATGTTGGAGGTGCAAGCAGTTCTTATTAATTCTTTCAAAAATCCTCTTTGTGTATTCCACATTTCATCGTTCAATACTTGTGTTAAAATTTAATGCTATTCGATGTTTTATTTCTAATTTCGTCTTATGACAAGTAGAGCGGAAGAATATACTAAAAAGGGCTTGAGGAGCAGTTATGCTTCTACGATTATTGGTATCTCACTTGTGCTTTTTATGATTGGCTTAGTTTTAGGTGGGGTTCTAGCGCTGCGCAGTATAGAAAAACAAGCGAAAGAAAATCTACAAGGAGATATTTTCTTTAAATCTGAACTAAATGATGCTGATATTAAGCAAATTGAACAGCAGCTTAAATCTTGGAAAGAATTTAGTGATGTGTATTTTGTTTCTCCAGAACGCGCAATCCAAGAATTTGGTGGTGAGGGAAAATCTGAAAAAGAAATGCTTTCGCTATTTGATGGAGAAAATCCCTTGCCAGCAACTATTGGATTTAAACCGAAAGAACAATTTGCAACAAAAACAGGGATGAATGGCATTGAGTCTAAATTGCTTGCTGAATTTTCAGAAGAAATTGATGAGGTGAATTATGATAAATCAAGTGTAGAAAATGTAAACTTAGGATTCAAACAATTTGCAATTCTTTTCCTTTCAGTTGCTCTTCTATTAATTATTATTGCTGTAGCGATGATTAATAATACCATACGTTTAGCGCTCTATTCTAAAAGATTTACAATAAAAACGATGCAGTTAGTAGGCGCAACAAGTGGGCACATTCGCAAACCATTTTTAAAGCAAGCTCTTTTTCAAGGTGTTGTTTCAGCCCTAGTTGGCTTAGCCCTTTTGTTAACACTTTTTTATGCTTTAAACAACATATTAGAAACTTTTCAAATAAGTTATACGCTAACAAGCTTCATAATCTTGATAACATCATTAATAGCAATTGGTGTTTTTATAACCTTAATTTCAACATGGTTTGCTTTAAACAAGTATCTTCGCATGAAGTTAGATGATTTATATTAGTAGAAAATGAAAGATTCAATTAAACATTTTGGATTTAATCCTGAAAATTACAAGTTGCTATTTATTGGTTTAGCAGTAAACATCCTTGGTTATATATTAATGATTGGTGGCGGAGCAGAAAGTCTAAATGAGTTTAACGCTGATGAACTTTTTAGCACAACACGCATAACAGTTGCCCCAATTCTAATTGTCCTTGGCTACGGTATCATCTTATATTCTGTGATGAAGAAAAGCAAAAACTCAGCTGTAAAAGTTTCTACTATTTCAGAAGATCCAAAAACGGAAGACAAGAACCCAAAGAAAAAATAAACAAGAAAGATGGACTTTCTTGAAGCGATCATTCTTGCAGTTATTGAGGGATTAACAGAGTTTTTACCAGTATCCTCTACTGCACACATGATTTTTGCAAGTGCAATCAGCCATAATGAAGCCGACGAATTTGTCAAAATGTTTCAGGTATCTATTCAGTTTGGCGCAATTTTATCCGTTGTATTTCTTTTTTGGAAAAAGTTCTTCGATTTTAAAACGTATACTTTTTATTTAAAACTTGGCTTAGCTGTAATTCCTGCCTTAGTTCTAGGAAAGTTATTTGATGATAAAATTGAAGCGGTTTTAGAAAAACCAGTGCCAATTGCACTTGTCCTTATACTTGGAGGAATCGTGCTTGTTTTTATTGACAGGTTGTTTAAAAATTCAGAAATAAATAAGGAAGAAGAGGTTACAGTGAAAAAAGCAATTGTAATCGGATTCTGGCAATGCTTAGCTATGATGCCTGGAACAAGTCGCTCAGCAGCATCTATTATTGGAGGAATGCAACAAGGATTAACGCGAAAAATGGCGGCAGAATTTAGCTTTCTTTTAGCAGTTCCAACAATGCTAGCGGTTACGCTTTATTCCATTTTCTTGAAAGATTGGAATTATAAGGGCTTGGAACAAAAAGGATATGAAATGATTCTTTCAAGCAACCACAACCTCATTGTTTTTATTCTTGGAAATATAATTGCTTTTGTTGTTGCCGCTTTTGCTATTAAATTTTTTATTGGCTTTCTAGAAAAATATGGTTTCAAAATTTGGGGCTATTACCGCATAATTGTGGGCTTTGTCTTGTTACTTTATTTTTCTTTGTAATGGATTTTTTAACTGGGGAAATTCTTTTGGTTGATAAACCACTCAACTGGACTTCTTTTGATGTTGTTAATAAAATTCGCTGGAATCTCAAGCAAAAACTAAATGTTAAAAACATCAAAGTTGGGCACGCCGGAACGCTTGATCCCTTGGCAACTGGCTTATTAATTCTATGTACTGGGAAAAACACAAAGCTTATCGAGGGACTTACAGGAGCAGCAAAAACATACACCGGAAAATTTCTCCTTGGAAAAACAACCGCATCCTATGACTTGGAAACCCCTTATTCTGCAACATTCCCTACAGAACATATTACAGAAGAATTACTCGAAGAAGCTCGACTTTCATTTCTTGGGATTCAACTCCAAACCCCACCAATTTATTCCGCAAAACAAATAGATGGAAAAAGAGCTTATGATTATGCGAGGGAAGGAAAGGTAGTTGAAATGAAACAAAATCAAATTGAAATCGATTCATTTACTATTGATACAAAAGCATTTCCGGAAATAAGCGTAGCAATAAAATGCTCAAAAGGAACCTATATTCGCTCCATTGCCTACGATTTTGGAAAAAAATTAAACAGTGGAGCAACATTGATCGAACTTCGCAGAACACATTCTGGAGATTTCTCAATAGAAAATGCTAAATCTGTTGACGCTTGGATTAATATCATATGTGAGGCATAATAATTTATTGAGTATTCGCAATCGTATTAGTAAAATATTTTAATATAAAAAATCAAGAATTCATTCGAAGTGAGAACTATTTAGTGAATA
>RFSL01000058.1 GCA_009923965.1 Flavobacteriia bacterium
CCCTATACAATCTTTACGCCTTATTCAAGAAAATGGAAGGCAAATTTAAAAGAAGAGGACCTAAGAGAATATTCCATAGAAAAATATAGTGGAAATTTAGTTCAAAAAAAACAAGAAGGAGAAGTCTTAATTACTCTTGAAGAGATGGGTTTTGAATCAAAAGTTTTGCATGATTTTCCAGATAGAATTGCCAAGAACGAAATTTTAAAAAATTATCACCTTTCTCGAAACTTTCCTGCTGTGAAGGGAACTAGCAAGTTAAGTCTTCATCTAAGATTCGGAACGATTAGTATTCGAAAGTTGGCATTGATAGCTCGAGAACAAAACGAAACCTACCTTAACGAGTTAATATGGCGTGACTTTTATCAAATGATTATTTTTCACTTTCCAAAAAGTGCTGAAAATTCATTTAAAGCACAATACGACAAAATTATTTGGGAAAAAAACGAAGCCCATTTTGATTCTTGGTGTACTGGAAAAACAGGTTATCCTATAGTTGATGCTGGAATGCGAGAATTAAATGCAACAGGTTTTATGCACAACAGAGTTAGAATGGTTGTAGCTAGCTTTCTCACAAAACATTTGTTGTTAGATTGGCGCTTGGGAGCCTCCTACTTTGCTGAGAAATTATTGGATTTTGAACTTGCCAGTAATACTGGGGGATGGCAATGGGCAGCAGGTTGTGGTTGTGATGCCGCTCCCTATTTTCGTGTATTCAATCCGCAAGCGCAGCAGGAAAAATTTGATAAATCATTCGAATACATTAAAAAATGGGTTCCAGAATACGGAACAAGTTCTTATCCTGAGCCAATTATTGAACATAAATTTGCAAGAGAGCGAATTTTACAACGATTTAAATCTGCATTAAACGAAACCAATGCTTAAAATAGAAGATGCCTGTCCAATTTTTGAGTTGCCAAATCAATTTGGAGAGACTATAAAAATTAGTGAATTGTTAGAAAAAAAAATACTTGTTATTTTCTTTTATCCAAAAGACAATACTGCAGGTTGCACCTTAGAAGCTTGTTCTTTTAGAGATAATTATGCTGAATTTCAAGGTTTAAATTGTGAGATTATTGGTATTTCGTCTGATAATGTAGACCGTCACTTAGCATTCTCAACAAAATATCTCTTAAACTACACCCTACTCGCTGATTCAAATAAAAAAGCACGAAAAGCATTTGAAGTTCCAACAAATTTATTTGGTCTAATTCCCGGAAGAGTTACATACGTAATTGGCTTGGATAAAAAAATTAAAGCAATTTATAATTCACAAACAAATCCCTTTGGTCACATTCAAAAAGCGCTGGAAATAGTTAAGGTTCTGAATTCAGACTCATAAAATAATTTATTGGTTATTTTAAGCGTCTTTTTGCCTGCCACTGACACAAAATGTGTAACTTCACGAAAATTTATTTAGTAATGGACTCAGATTTAGGAAAAGTAAGTTACGCAGTTGGAATGAGTATTGGAGAAAGTTTAAAAGCCCAAAACTTAGAAGATATTGATACGAAAAAGCTTTCGTTAGCGATGGATACTATTTTCAAAAATCAAGACCCACTCTTTACACCTGAGGAAGCGAACGGTATTATTCAAGCTTATCTTGATACAAAAAAACATGCAGCTTATGGAAGTCTAAAACTTGAGGGTGAAAAGTTTTTAGAAAATAATAAATCAAATAAAGACATTCAAACCACAGAATCTGGATTGCAATATGAAATAATAAAAAGTGGAAATAGCAAGAAACCTTCAAAGACAGATATAGTAAGTGTGCATTATCATGGAACACTTATAGATGGGACTGTTTTTGATAGTTCAGTAGAAAGAGGAACACCTGCTAGTTTTGGAGTTCATCAAGTAATTCCAGGATGGACAGAAGCATTGCAATTGATGGATATTGGCTCCAAATACAGATTATTTATACCACAAGAATTGGCCTATGGTGCAAATCCACATCCAGGTGGACCAATACAACCATTTAGTGCGCTTATTTTTGAAGTAGAATTATTAGAAATAAATTAAAAAAATTATGAAATACCTGTTATTTATTATAGTAAGCTCACTGTTATTTTTTAGCTGTGAAAATAAGAAAGATACTACCAAGCCTGTTGAATTTAAAAATCAAAAAGAAAAACTTTCCTATATTCTCGGAGCTATCAATGCCAAAACACTCTCTAATAGCGGTGAAGCATCTTTTAGTCAACTAGATAAAGAACTTTTAATTAAAGGATTTAATGAAAACCTAAATGGTAAATCAACAGAAGAGTGCTTACAAACTCTACAAAAATTATTTGGTGCAACTTATCAAGATTTTAATAAGAAATATGTTAAAGAAGGTTCGCTTTGTATGGGAAGAATGACAGGTTACGCATTTTATTTTGATATTAAAAAATTAGGTGGCTTAAACGATGTAGACCTTAAATTTGTGAAACTTGGTTACGAAGATGGACTTTATAAAAGAGACACTTTGATAATAAAAGAAAAAGAAATGCGTGAAGAAATGCAAAATTTTATTGTAGGATTAAACGAAAAAAACGGTGACAAAATGCTTGCAAAAGCAAAAATTTTAAAAGGCGCTGAAATTTTTGAAAATGGCATTATTATGGAAACTTTACGTCCTGGAAAAGGAACACAACCTTCAGCAACTGATGATGTTAAAGTTCATTATATCTTAACTTCTGCATTAGGTGATACAGTTCAAAATTCGTATACCATGAAAAATGAAGCGGGAAAAATCGAAGCTGTGCCCTTACAATTAAGTGGTGGCGTAATTCCTGGTTGGTCTTTCGTTCTTCCAAAAATGAAAAAAGGAGGCTTATACAGAGTATATATACCATGGAACTTAGCTTACGGCGAACAACAAGGGCGAGAATCACTTTGTTTTATAATTGAGCTAATTGATCACGCAAAAACTGGAACCTTTGTGAAACCAGAAATGAATCCAAAAGGTCAATAATATCATTATAAATAGTTCACATTTAAACTTATGAAAAATATCTATAAATATCTCTATTTTACTCTTTTTGGATTGTTTTTATACATGCTAAGTTCATGCAGTGAAAAAGTTAAATTAGTTGGGGATTTTGAGGAGACAGTTGTTGTTTATGGCTTATTAGATCAAGCTGATTCGCTGCATTATATAAAAATAAACAGGGCTTTTATTGGGCCAGGAAACGCTTTAGAAATTGCACAAATAGCGGATTCAAGTTATTTCACCAATGTAGACGCAACTATTTCTGAATATCTGAACGGAAATCTTACAAGATCATGGTTATTAAGGGATACGATTTTAGATAATAAAGATACAAGTGGCGTTTTTTATGCTCCCGAGCAAAAAGTATATTACTTTAAAACATTGCCAACTGCATTTAATGATGCAATACAAACTTCCACAAATCCACAAATGAATTCATTAAATCCCCAAGCAAATTATAAAATTGATATTGTTCTTAACGATGGTGAATTTAGTGTTAGTGGAGAAACTGATTTAGTGAGAGGGATAACTTCTTCAGCAGCTACTCAAAACTTTAATTTTAAGTTTGCTAATAATCCTGGAGAATATATATCTACAGGAATAACAGTTTCTTCAACAGGGAATTCTTATGTTTTAAATACACAAATGAAAATTGCTTTTAATGAATGGGAAAACGCTACTTATGCAGAAAAATCATTCTTTTGGGCTCTTGGTGAAGCAGATGTTCAACCAAATTCAAGTAAAATCTTTACAGCAAATGGCGAAACATTTTATGATTTAATGAAAAGTAAATGTACTGAAAATTCAGCTATTACAAAAAGAACGTTTCAAGGGGTTACAATAAAAATTACTGGTGGAGCAGAAGAACTCTACAACTACATAGCCGTTAATAAGCCTTCATCTGGCTTAGCTCAAAGTAAACCAAGTTACACAAATCTTAGTGTTTCAAATGGAAAAAGAGTAATTGGTATTTTCTCGTCTCGTCAAACTGTTGAAATCTACCATCCTTTTTATGTTTCACCTCAACAGGCATATTTAAGGGCACTTGATAAGAAAAGCACAAGAGAACTTTGTATCGGCTCTAAAACTGGATTGTATTTATTTTGCTCCAATCATCCTGGAGACAACATAGTAAATCAAGAAGAAAGCTACGCTTGTCAATAAGTTATTGTTCTAACTATTTAAAAATATAGGCGTTTTATTATTTTTACACTGTGAGTGATAGAAAAACTTTATTTGCAGATGTTTTACTGCCTGTTCCGATACACCAAGTTTTTACTTATCGTATTCCTTTTGAACTGAATAATTCGGTAAAATTTGGTGTCCGTGTAATTATCCCATTCGGTAAGAATAAATTACAAACAGGAATTATTACGAGAATACACGAAGAAATTCCAAGTTCTTACCAAGCGAAATACATCGAACATCAGTTGGATGAACGCGCAATTATAACTGAAAACCAATTGCACTTTTGGAAATGGATTGCTTCTTATTATATTGCGCCTTTGGGAGATGTAATGAATGCTGCCTTGCCCTCTAATTTTAAATTAGCAAGCGAAACAATTCTTGTTATTCACCCAGAATTCAGTGCAGAGATAGACAGCCTAAATGAGAAAGAACAGATAATTGTTGATGCACTAAGTGCAAAAGATTCTCTCGACTTAAAAGAACTTTCAGTAATTCTCGGAATAAAAACAATTCAACCACTCATAAAAAAGATGATTGAAAGAAGAATTGTTATTTCAAAAGAAGAAATCAACCAGCGCTATACACCAAAGACACTGACATGTATTTCATTCTCTGAGGATTTTTCAAATGAACAAAATTTAGCTCAATTATTAGAAGAAATGGAGCAAAATGCACGTATGCAAAAGCAATTTGACACACTCTTAATTTTAATAAAAGAGGCAATGGATTGCGGTTCTATACTTACCCCAATTCCTAAAAAAATACTGATTGAAAAAGGAATTAGTGCATCAGCACTTTTAACATTGGAAAAAAGAGGTGTTCTTATTTCTGAGCGTTATCAAATTGATAGAATAAAAAATAAAATAGATACCTCGAATGTATTTAAAGAGTTAACACAAGCACAAGCTCTTGCTTTAGAAGAAATTAAAAGTGCATTTGAGACAAAAAATGTTGCCTTATTACATGGTGTTACAGGCTCTGGAAAAACTGAAATTTATGTTCAACTTATTCAAGAACAATTAGACAGCGGAAAGCAGATTTTATTTCTTCTACCAGAAATTGCCTTAACAACTCAATTAATACAGCGCTTATCTTACTACTTTGGAGCACAAGTTGGAGTTTATCATTCGCGGTTTAATCAAAATGAACGAATTGAAATATGGAACAAAGTAATTGAAAATAATGCAAAACAATTTCGAATTATTTTAGGTGCTCGTTCTTCGGTATTTCTTCCATACCAAGACTTGGGATTAATTATCGTAGATGAGGAGCACGAAAGTTCCTTTAAACAATATGATCCTTCTCCAAGATACAATGCAAGAGATGCAGCAATTATTCTAGCAAAGCAATACGGCGCAAAAGTATTACTAGGAACTGCTACTCCATCGTTGGAAACATATTACAATGCAAAGACAGGCAAATTTGCGCTTATTAATTTATTAGAGCGATATAAGGGTCTCGAGCTCCCAGAAATTATTTGTGCCGATTTAAAACGCGAGCGAAAATTAAAAAATATGCAGGCTCATTTTTCATCTCTTTTAGTCGATGAGATGAAAATAGCACTCGATAAAGGTGAGCAAATAATTTTATTTCAAAACCGCAGAGGATATACACCACTTTGGTCATGTGAAATTTGTGCCTGGACTCCAAGATGCATAAATTGTGATGTTTCATTAACCTACCACAAACACAGTAACTTGTTAAAATGCCATTACTGTAGTTATTCATCAGCACCTGTTGGATCGTGTCCATCTTGTGGAAGCAATCGCTTAAAAATGCTTGGTTTCGGAACGGAAAAAATAGAGGATGATTTGGCCTTAATTTTTCCAGAAAATAGCATTAAAAGATTGGATTTAGATAGCACAAGAAGCAAAAATGCCTACGAAGAAATATTGAGCGATTTTGAAAATCGGAAGATTGATGTTTTAATCGGTACGCAAATGGTAACAAAAGGTCTGGATTTTGATAATGTGAGTCTCGTCGGAATATTAGATGCTGATATGCTTTTAAAAAGACCAGATTTCAGAGCATATGAAAGATCGTATCAGCTGATGTCACAGGTTGCTGGAAGAGCAGGGAGAAAAGAAAAAAGAGGGAAAGTAATTATCCAAACCGCAGATCCAGAACATTGGGTTATTCAATTAGTAATGAAACACGAT
>RFSL01000059.1 GCA_009923965.1 Flavobacteriia bacterium
TGCAAGTAATTATCCAATTTATCTTTCAAGAAATCATTGATGAAAGCACGCATGGATTTTCCTCCTGGCTCAATTTCTTGAGAACCCAATTTTGTTTTTGTTTGAGATTCAAAAATTGGCTCAATAACTTTCACTGCAATTGCAGCAACAATAGATTGACGAATATCTGAAGACTCGTAATTTTTATTGTAAAAATCACGAATCACCTTTGCGACAGATTCGCGAAAAGCACTTTGATGCGTTCCACCTTGCGTTGTATGCTGACCGTTTACGAAAGAATAATAATCCTCACCATAAGTTCGTCCGTGCGTAAAGGCAACTTCAATGTCTTCATCTTCAATGTGAATAATTGGATAAAGAGGGTCACCATCCATGTTATTTTCTAATAAATCCTTAAGGCCATCTTTAGACTGAAATTTTTCACCGTTGAAATACATTGAAAGTCCGCGGTTCAAATAACAGTAATTCCACATCATTTTATCCAAATACACTGTTTTGAAAGCATGCTTCTTAAAGATATGCTCGTCTGGAATAAACTCAACGTATGTTCCATTCAATTCATCTGTTTTTTCAATTGGATAATCTTGGATCAATTCTCCTTGATTAAAATCCGCACGTTTTTTCTCGCCTTCACGAACAGAATAAACTGAGAAATAGCTCGACAAAGCATTAACTGCTTTTGTTCCTACTCCATTTAACCCGACTGATTTTTTAAACGCTTTTGAATCGTATTTTCCACCGGTATTCATTTTAGAAACGACATCCACTACTTTTCCAAGCGGAATTCCACGGCCATAATCGCGCACGCTAACTTTACCGTCTTTTATTTTTACATCTACCTTCTTTCCATTACCCATAACGAACTCATCGATGCAATTATCAATTGTTTCTTTTACGAGAATATAAATTCCATCATCTGCCGCTGCTCCATCACCAAGCTTACCGATATACATTCCTGGTCGAAGACGAATATGCTCCTTCCAATCAAGGGAGCGGATATTGTCTTCGGTATATTGATTTTCGACCATTTAAAAGGAAAATTCAGATTTTAACAAAAATAATGTAAACATCTTCTTTCACAACAAATAAAAATGCATTTTTATCAACGAATTATGTTGAAAACGAGTTTTTTTTGAAAGAAGTAGATTAAAATTATAATAGTGAATTTCATCTAAATTTAAGACAAAAAAAAAACGATTATTTGCTACTGTAAAATAGATGACTTTGATGCTTGAACACGTCCCAACCACATCCAAAAGATACCAGCAAAAATAAAAGCTCCGGGTAAAATAAGCATTCCAATTCTTAAGCTTTTAAAATTATCAGAAACATGCCCTACTAATTCGGGCGACCAAATATCACCAAAAGCGTGAATTAAAAATATACAAATAGCCATTGCGCTTGCCCTCATATTTGCCGGAACACATTCGACTAAAACAGTATTAATAGGACCTGTTGCCTGAAAAAGAAAAATTAAGGAAATACCAATACACACCATACTCAAAGTAGTGTCGGTAGTTAAAAAAGAAATGAAAGAAAAAGGAACGGCAATGAAAACAGAAAGACTTAAAAGTAGTGCATATCCAGCAGGATTCTTTTTCTTCCATCTATTAGCAAGATAACCCCCAATCAAAGTACCTAATAAACCTCCAATAACAAGTGTTGGACCTAAAAACATCGTTGCATCATTTACTTTCATACCGTGTTCCCTAGCTAAGAAAGCAGGGCCCCAAAAAGAAAAAGCACCCATTGCAAACGTATAAAAAACATAGCCAATCGTTGCTAAAACATATTCTTTATTTCGAAATAACGAAGCTATTTTTTTTAAATTTACTTTGTCTGAAGCTGTCTCTCCGCGATCACTCTGACCACGAGTAGGCTCAGGAATCGCAAATAAAAGAAAGGCTAAAAGAAAGCCAGGGAGCCCCGTAATAAAAAAGGCAGCACGCCAACCTAAGCTAGCTCCAATTAATCCACCCAATCCAAAACCAAGAGCTGCACCAATTGGAACAGCGATTGAAAAAATAGTAATTGCTTGATTCCGTTTTTTGCCTGAAAAGGCATCGGAAATAACAGCAGGGCCAATCGCACCAAAACTTGCCTCTCCCAAACCAACCATCACCCGACAAAAAATCATAAAGGCATAAATTTGTGCCACGCCTGTTAAACAAGTACCCAAGCTCCACCCTATTACTCCAATTGCCATTAATTTCTTACGCGATATCCGATCTCCTAAATAGCCGAAAATAGGAGAAGTTATAAAATATCCAAGCATGAATGCCGTGGCTAAACGCCCCATGTCTGCATCATTTGTAATACCAAGATCTTGTTTAATTGGTTCTAGAACTGCAGAAAGCACATATCTATCTATGTAATTGAATAAATTGATGATAGTAAGAACGATCAATATTTTTCTCGCTCCGGGGATGGCATAATCTTTTTCTAAAGTTTCTTCTTTCAGTCCGTTTCCGCTCATATCATTTTCACTCATAACTTTAAATTTCTTACAAACATAAATAATACTTTTAATTTGCGGCGACTTAAAACAAGCGAATTCTAATTAATCTTTAGGACTTTGTTTTTCTTTTTTAATTTTAAAGTACTTTCGTAAATAAAAAAAACAAGATGCAATCTATAATAGAATCTGCTTGGGAAAATCGAGATTTATTAAAAGAGTCCGCCACAATTAAAGCCATAGAAACTGTAATCGAACAACTCGATAAAGGATTGTTGCGAGTTGCAGAACCTACAAGCGATGGATCATGGATCGTTAATGAATGGGTGAAAAAAGCAGTTATCCTTTATTTTCCGATTCGAACAATGGAAACTATTGAAGTCGGTCCATTTGAATTTCATGATAAAATGGCTCTGAAGCGGAATTATAAGGAATTAGGAGTCCGTGTAGTGCCACATGCAATAGCGCGCTATGGTGCTTTTGTAGCGAGAGGCGTAATCATGATGCCTTCTTATATTAACATTGGCGCTTATGTTGATGAAGGTACAATGGTCGATACTTGGGCAACTGTTGGAAGCTGCGCACAAATCGGAAAAAATGTGCACTTAAGCGGCGGCGTTGGAATTGGCGGTGTATTAGAACCACTGCAAGCTGCTCCTGTAATTATTGAAGATAACGCATTTATAGGTTCACGGTGTATTGTGGTTGAAGGTGTCCGCATTGGTAAAGAAGCAGTTTTAGGAGCGAATGTTGTACTGACGCAATCAACGAAGATTATTGATGTTACTGGAACTGAACCAAAAGAATTAAGAGCTTATGTCCCAGAACGCAGTGTTGTAATTCCTGGCTCGTACACAAAGCAATTTCCTGCAGGAGAATTTCAAGTTCCCTGCGCACTCATTATTGGGCAACGAAAGGCCTCAACAGATTTAAAAACATCCTTAAATAATGCACTTCGTGAACACAATGTTGCTGTATAATATATCTTTTTTAAGCTACTATGAAATTTAAAGACGTTTCCTTAAGTGAAATAAATAGTCGTAACTCATCTACCTTGATGCAATCTTTAGGAATAGAATGTGCCGAAATAGGAATAGATTTTCTCGTACTTAGAATGCCGGTAGACGAACGAACGATTCAACCGATGGGAATACTTCATGGCGGAGCAAGTGCAGCCTTAATTGAAACAGTTGGTTCTATGGGTTCAACTTTACTTATCGATTTAAATACACAAACTCCCGTTGGATTAGAGCTAAATTGCAATCATATTGGATCTGTTAAATCGGGTTTTGTACTGGCTACTGGAACACTTGTTCATTGTGGAAGAAGAACGCATGTTTGGCAAGTAAATATTCACGAAGAAGGAACTAAGAGACTGATTTGTACCGGCAGATTAACAGTCATGATTATTGAAAAAGAAGCTTAACTATGCTAATTTATCGATTTCCGAATCAAGAAATCACCAAAAAAAATGGGGGATTTGCAAAAATTAAGACCTTTCCCAAAAATGGCTTTGTAATACAGAAATTTAAGGGCTCTGATGCTTATGTTTTTGAAGAAGATGAAACACAAAATTCTTTTACTTTTTTAAAAAATCAACATCCACTTTTTACAAAAAATGACTATTTGCAAGCAGGCGAAAAACTTGTAATCGCTCTTCAAAATTCTGGAGTTAAAAAAACCGTTTTATCAAGAATTCATTCACAAACTTTTGATACTTCAAAATCACTTGAACTTTTTTACCTCATCGAAAAAGAATATCCAAGTGCTTTTGTTTACTGCTTTTCGGATCCTATTTTAGGAACGTGGCTTGGTGCAAGTCCTGAAATATTACTAACGAAAGAAAAAGATATTTTTCAAACTACAGCTTTGGCATCTACAAAAAATGCTAATGATCAGTCGCCATGGAATGAAAAAGAAAAAAAAGAACAAGCCTATGTTCGAGAATTTATAGATCGTAATCTTCAGGCCTTGGGAATAGATTCAATCATGCAAACTGAAGTGTATGAATCCTTCGCTGGTCCGGTGAAGCACTTGCGCTCGGATTTCCATTTTTCTTCCTCTGATAGTATTGAAACAATTTTAAATTGCCTCCATCCTACTCCAGCAGTTTGTGGTTTACCCCAAAAAAGTGCGCTCAAACTAATTTATGAACTCGAGCAGCACAAGCGAGAATTTTACGCTGGATATATCGGAGAAATCAACGATGAGCAAACTGCTATTTATGTAAATCTGCGCTGCTGTCAAATAACTGAGAATCAAATTCATCTTTTTCTTGGTGGTGGATATACACGTGAATCAAATCCGCTTTTGGAGTGGGAAGAGACAGAAAATAAAAGTAGAACTATTCTTGACATCATTCAAAAATTGTAATTTTGCAGCATGCTTACAAGCGACAAGGTAATTGTTCAATTAATCGTCGATCAATGCGAAAAACACGGTATTAAACACATTGTTTTTTCTCCCGGCTCAAGAAATGCGCCTCTAGCAATTGCTTTTGATGAACATACTTCTTTTATTACACACGTCATCCATGATGAACGCAGCGCTGGTTTTTTTGCACTCGGTCTTGCTCAAGAACTAAAAGAAGCTGTTGCAATTTGCTGTACCTCTGGCTCTGCTGTTTTAAATTATTATCCGGCTATTGCAGAAGCATATTACCGCTCTATTCCACTTTTAATTTTGAGTGCCGATAGACCTCCTCACTTAATTAATCAAGGAGACGGACAAACAATTGTCCAAAAAGATGTTTTTAAAAATCATGTTCACGAAAGTTTAAACCTTAACGATCAATTAGTTTCTGAGTCAGAAATTTGGGAAATACAAACACAAACAGCAAAAGTGTTAAACAGACTAAGTAGCGCATGGAAAGGACCAGTTCACATAAATATTGGTCTTGATGAACCACTTTATTATACAGTAGAAAAAACCAAGAATTACGCTCGAACTATTAGCGAAATAGAAAACGATAAACAACTCAGCCCAGACTTTTGCGATGAAGCGCGTGAAATTTTACCACGGAGTAAAGTGCTTGTTTTGTGTGGTCAGATGGAAAATAATGAGCGTTTATTGCGAGAATTAGTACTTTTTAGCGACAATACAAATGTTCTTGTACTCGTTGAAAATACTGCTAATTTGCAAGACCAACAATTTATTCATTGCATCGATCGTACTTTAAATCAATTTGACCACAACAAGGAAGAGTATCATCCTGATGTTCTTATAAGTATTGGAGGAGCGGTTGTCTCAAAAAAGATTAAAACCTTTCTTCGCAATTCAAAACCAAAACACCATTGGAGAATTGGAGCAGATTTTCCAGAAATGAATACCTACTCTTGCTTGAGTTACTCCTTGGAAATGACTCCTGAAAAGTTTTTTCTAGAACTCAATAAGCTAAAAATTGAAGTTAATAAATTAAATTATTCTGGACTTTGGAAAAAGCAGGATATTCTTGCTAAGGATAAAATTCCAGCTGTAATAAAGGAGCTAAAATCATTAAGCGATTTAGTCATTTTTTATAATTTATTTGACTATTTACCTGATAACTGTGTTCTTCACATGGCAAATAGTTCGGTAGTTCGGTATTGCCAATTATTTGACCCTATTGAAACAGTTCGCTATGAATCAAATCGTGGGACAAGTGGCATCGATGGTTCTACAAGTACTGCAGTTGGTGCCGCAATAGCAAATCCCAATAAAATGCATTATTTTATATCTGGAGAAACTTCATTCATTTACGACAGTAATGCATTATGGATTCGTCCCTTTCCTAAAAATTTAAAAATAATAGTAGTAAATAATTCTGGAGGCGGAATTTT
>RFSL01000060.1 GCA_009923965.1 Flavobacteriia bacterium
AGCACGAATTTTTTCATTCGAAACTTTTATTCCTTCTAGTACAATACAGGCTTGCTCTCCAAAAATTAACTTAAGAAGAAAAGAGGGTACAGGTGGCAAAAAAAATGGCCGTTTCATACTAAGTGCAACTGATTTCATAAAGTCTTTATTCGAATCTAAACCTGCGTTTGCATTGTAGGAACCAACTAATTTTTTGTCAATAGCAAAGGCAAATAAGCGACATAAATCAGCTATGTGGATCCATGGCATTGTCTGTTTTCCAGAACCTAAAGGAGCTCCTAAACCAAAATTTGTAATCTTTTTTATTCGAACTAAAGCGCCATCATTTTCAGAAAGTACAATTGGAATGCGCAGTTTCGCAACAGGAATTTTGGAAGCCAATGTGTCACTCGCGTTTTCCCATGATTTTATTAATTGAGATAAAAAATTACTCCCAAAATCATCCGATTCTATGTGTATTTTATCGCTTTCTTTTCCATAACAATTAATTGCTGAAGCACTGATAAAATAGGATAATTTTGGCATTTTTTCAGCGATTTCACACAAAAAAGTAGTGCTGTCAACCCTTGAATCTACAAGTTCTTTCTTTCGCTTTTTTGTCCATCTGCCAAGGCCAATGTTTTCGCCTACTAAATTTACAAGTACATCAATTTCTGAAAGTTGGCTTAGATTAATTTCTTTCTTTTTAGGATTCCAGAAAATATCTTTGGTATGCTTAGGTTTACGAGTTAAAGTAGATACATCAAAGCCTTTATCAATAAGTAGACTTGTTAATTTTTGACCAATAAAACCACTTCCTCCTGCAATTAAGACTTTTTTGTTATCCATTATCTATTCACAAGATTTTTTAAGTTCTAACATTTCGGAACCTATCATATATTCATAGTCTTTACAGGCATCTTTTTTTCGATTAATCTGATCCTTTACTTCTTTAATACTCTCAGTATTTATAATGTCGCCACGTAAAATCTTTTGATTCAATGTATTTAAAGATTCACTCTCTTTTATGCAGGCACAAAATTTTTCATCTTTTTGCGAACATGAAAAGAGAATAAGTGATAAACTTAAGAGAAGTAAATAATTCATGAAAAAATAAAATTGAGCGTTTAAAGATACTTAAAATCAAAGAAGCGGGAAAAGATTATTTATTTACTAAAATTATTAATTAATTAAAATTTTCTTTGCAATCGATTGAGAACCTTCGATACACAAGAAATATGTACCTGAAGCAAAGTCAAGAACAGAGATTGATTCTTTGTTTGAAGCAACAACTTTTTTTAATAAAACTCTTCCTTGAATATCTTTTAAAAGTAAAACAGCACCTTGTACAGCACCCGAAAATTCAATCGTTATTTTATTAGAAGATGGATTAGGATAAATTGAAGCAATCGAGTTAACTTCGCTAATTCCGTTAGTTTCCCCACTACAGCCACAATTTACCGTATAAACATCATTGATTGTAGTTGAATCTCCATCGTCACAAGTATCACCTGGATAAACACAACTACTGTCCTGAACATTGGCATTTGGATTGAAATTACAGGCAATTGGATCCATGCAGCCAGCAACGATTAATTCACCAACACAGTTACAATTAATATCAATTGAGTCATTCATCGTATTTGGATTTGCATCATTACATGGGAATCCCGGTAAAATACAGGAGCCATCATCAACTGTTGCTGAAGGGTTGTAATTACATGCCAGTGGATTCATACAACCTGCGCCTACTTCTGCAGTCATGTACCGCGAAAAAGCAAACTGCGTATTCGTTTGCGCACTAAATCCAGCAACTATGAGACGATTTCCAGGATATAAATCCATGCCATAAGCATCATCCCAATTAGCAAAAATACTTGTTGTTGAGTGGCCATTTGTACCCCAAGAGGAATCAATTGTCCCATTTGAATTGAAACGAGAAACGATAAAATCTCTTGCTGCACCAATACCACCTGAACCAGTTGTTCCACATGCTAAAATTTTTCCATCTGTTTGAAAAATTACTTCATAATAAGTATCACTTGTATTTAAATTGATAATCGTTTGACCATTTACGCCAAAATTTGTATTTAGAATTGCAGCAGATTCTGTGCGAGATTCTAATAATAAATCTGTAGCTCCTGATCCGCTGTTTCCTGATAAAATTAATTGTGAGTTGTTTAAATCCACATCATAGAAATGACCAAACATAGACATATTTGTCCAAACGCCAGCCGTTCCAAAAGTTGTTATAATTTGTCCTGCTCCATTAAATTTAGAGACCATCGGATTATAATTATTGTTAATGTATGAATCGCCTACGAGAACAAGATCTCCTGTTGAACCTATTGTTGCACTGTAAGCAGTTATGTTTCCGCCATTATTTAAAACATTAAAGCCGTTAACGCCAAATGCATTGTCTAAGAGGCCATTATAATCACAACTTGCAACTGCTAAACAATTATATGTGAAGCCAGGAACTTTAGAATTCCCAGCTAAAATGATATTCGTTGGTGTTAATAGAATTTTTCGCGCATAATCTTCACTAGAGGCAATATCTATTGAAAAGACTCCCCCATCACCAAAACTTGACTCCAAGGTCCCATCTGGTCTCAAGCAAAGCAAAGAAAATTTTGGATTGGCAGCAGTTATTGATAGTGCACCAGCAACTAAAATGTTCCCATTGGGTAGAACTTCCATGTCATAGGCAAAGTCTGAACCGGCAGAGTTTTGATAAATAAAATATCCGTTTGTTCCAAAAGTTATGTCTAAACTACCATCCTCATTCATTCTACCAACACACATCTCTAAATTACCGGTGACTCCTGTCGTACCACAGAAAACCATTTTGCCATTTGGCAAGGTTACAATGTCCTGAGCGTTGTCAAAGGTTGCACCGGTAGTCCCAAAACTTGTATATCCAATGGTATTAAAACTTAAATCTAAGGATCCAGTAGCTTGGCTAAAAATGGCCTGCGAGAGCAAAAGACAAAGCAAAGAAGTGTAGAATAATTTCATAGCAGTAATTTTAACAATAAAATTAAAAAAAATATTGAAATTTACCTTTTTTACTTTATTCGTAATCATGTTATTATTTTTATTTTTGCATCGACATTGGATATTGCTTATAAATAATTGTACATAAACTACTTCTTATGAAAATAATAATTTTACTTTCTCTTACTTTTGCTTTTGGCAGTCTGATAGCCCTGGCTCAACAACCGGTTGCTAATCTTACTATTTTCTCTGATGATGGTGATAAATTTTTCCTATACCTAAATGGGGAAAAACAAAATAAGGTAGCGCAAACAAATTTAAGAGTCGAAGACTTGCCTCAGGCATACTATAGTGCGAAAATTGTTTTCGATGATGAAGTTACAGCTGAAATTGAAAAAAAATACCTTGCTTTGACTGATGCAGATGGCGTAATGCAGGATGTAACATACAAAATAAAGAGAGATAAAAACAATGATAAAATGTCTTTAAAGTTTTTTTCCATGGTGCCTGTTCAACAAAACTATACTCCGCCAGCAAATGTATATGTTCAACATTACGGGGTTCCTGTTCAAGTAATTGCAAGTCCTCCAACATCGACAAGTGGAACTACTGTAACGCAGACAACAACAACTACTTCTACAGGCGTTGGAACTAATAATCCAAACAATACAGGAATCAATGTTAATGCAGGAGGAATCAATATGAGTATTAATATTAATGATCCAATTCTTGTAAATGGAACAACACAAACAACGACAACGACAACAACAACATCTTCCTCTTCTTCAAATAGTCAAATCAATAATACACCAACTTCCATAAATGTTGGATGTACTGAAATGATGGCAGGTGACTTTACAAGCGCATTAGAGACGATTAAAAAACAAGGTTTTGATGATACAAGATTGTCAACTGCCAAGCAAATTGCTGGAAGTAACTGCTTAAACACTAATCAAATATCAAGTATCTGTAAAGAATTTGGATTTGAAGAATCAAAACTTGAATTTGCAAAATTTGCTTATGATCATTGCAGTGAAAAGAAGAACTATTTTAAAGTTAATAATGTATTTAGCTTTAGTTCAAGTATTGATGAATTAAACGCATACATTCAAGAAAGATAAACATCACTAATACCAATAAAGATATACCATAACAACAACGAGGTAGCGAATAAACTTTCCAATAGCCATAAAGAAAAACGACCAAAAGATATTTGCTCGAAAAAATCCAAGGGCAATTCCAATTATATCTCCAACTATCGGGAGCCAAGAAAGTAAAGCAAGCCAAACCCCGTATTTCTGAATGCTTGAGTTCCAACTTTCAATTGTATTTTGTTTTACACGCAATTTTTTTAACCATTCAGGATTTCCGATATAACCGATTCCAAAGTTTAAATAAGACCCCAATGTGTTTCCTGAAGATGCAATAAATAAACAACAAAGAGGATCATACTTTGTCGCAAGCATCGTTATTAAAAAAACTTCTGAAGCAATTGGAAGAATTGTAGCGGCTAGAAAACACGTTATAAATAAACCTAAATATCCTAGTTCAAATGCTGTCATAGTAGAAACAAAAAAGGCCGGATAAACCGGCCTTTAAAAAATAATAATGTGAATTAATTTTTAATAAACTTCTTAGTTACCGAAGTTCCGTTTGACGAAATAGTAACATAATATAAACCATTATTAAAAGAAGCAGATTGAATTGTTGTTTGATTCTTTCCAAGTGGCAAGAAACCTAAATTTTGAGTTGCTACAACCTTACCTGATAAATCCGTAACTTGAATGCTTACCTCTGAAGGATTTGCAATATTCATTTCAAGGTTTACACTTGATGAACTTGGATTTGGAAAAATTGAAACCCCAGAAATTTCAGTTGAAGTCTCATGAATACCAATTGTAGGATCAAAATTTAAACGAACTACAGGAGTAGATGTTGTATAATACCAAGTAGCATCTAACATATCTAAAAAGAAAGAAGTTTGTGGTTCAGATATTCCAGCATATGAAATTTCCAACCCTGCTCCAAATGCTCCAACTACTGCCAAGTATGTTTTTCCTGCTTCAAGATTCACAAGATCATTTAATTCCATCACCAAGTTTGTATTTAAATTTGCAGTTGCAACAATGAGTACAGCTGATTCAGTTATATAGACAGGATCTGCTGCTGCTGGATCCATCCAATAAAGTTTAGCATAAATTTCTGTTCCTACTACAGTTCCATTTGCGCCACCTAACAAGCGTACATTAATTGCTTTGCATGTTTGATTTTGAACAATATCAAATAGATTTCCAGCTTCATATCCATCTGGATCATTGTTTTGTGAGCCAGAATAACTATTTGCAGCTGTTGTCCCTTTATCTCGCGCGTAAATATAATCTGTTATTGCAAATGAAATGTTACTAATTGCATTATTTGATGGTAAATCATCAATAGAATCAGAAGTTATTGCACTTGTCACAACAACATTTCCAATAGTTGAAGCAGGTGTAAATGGAGTTGTAATATCCAAAGTTGCAGTATCTAAAGATGCTATATTTGCTGAAGCACTTGTTCCAGAATATGTCCCTGAAGTTACGTTATAACTGACATTTGATTGGTTGTTTACACCACCATTAAATACTTTTGCAGAAAAATCAATTGGTGCAATTTGAGTAAGTGGAATCTGATAGTAATTTAATCCTACTGAACCCCAAGTTGAACTTGTAACAGATAAATCATTCGTAGAGTTAGTTACAATTTTAACATCGTCGATGTACCATCCATATGCAATCCAAACATTTGCGTTAGTTGCTGATGCAGGATAGTTTGTTGTCCAACTAAAACGAATATAAATTGGAGCAGGATTTGCTGACAAAATATTTCCTAAATTTATAGTTTTTGTATCAGGATTTGGGTATGCAGCACCCCCACTTGCAGAAAGCACTGTTTTATCTAAATTATCACCAATTGTAATCCATGTTGTTCCATCTGTAGACATTTGAATCTCTTGTAAATCATTAAATCGAGCTCCATATTGTCTAAAGGTCAAAGAAACTTGATTTGAACCGCCTAAAGAAACAATATCAATTGGTTGTGCTGTTGTCATTGTATAAGTTACACCTAATGCTTGGTCGCCATTTGAAGCATTACCATTTGATAATTCCGCATTATTTCCTCCAGAACCACCAGTAGCACTAATTCCTGCAGTTGACCACCAACCTTGAGAAGTACTGTTGATATTCCACCCAAAAT
>RFSL01000007.1 GCA_009923965.1 Flavobacteriia bacterium
CCTTCTTCATAGGCGACTTGTGCTGCTTTAAGAATTTTTACATTATCTGCTTCCGGAAACACAACTGTTTTCGGATTGCTTTGTGCCTTTGAGGTAATATCACGAACAAGTTTATTATCTAGTCCAAGTCTACTTTTTAGTTCATTTTCGTATTTATCCCAATCTTTAATTGGCTTTTTAGCGACTCCAGAATCCATTGCAGCTTTTGCTACTGCTGGGGCAACATGATAAATCAAACGTGGGTCTAAGGGTTTTGGGATAATTTGATCTCTTCCGAAAGAAATATTTTTCTCGCCATATGCTTCAAGAACTTCTTCTGGAATTGTTTCTTTTGCCAGTGCTGCGATTGCTTTTACCGCAGCTAACTTCATTTCTTCATTTATCGTAGTTGCCCGAACATCTAAAGCGCCTCGGAAAATGAATGGAAATCCCAAAACATTATTTACTTGGTTGGGATTATCGGATCTACCTGTCGCCATGATAATATCTTTCCTAACAGAACTTGCTTCTTGATATGAAATTTCAGGATCTGGATTAGCTAAGGCAAAAACAATTGGATCCTTAGCCATTGAGGCAATCATTTCTTTTGAAACCAATCCTGCACGGGATAATCCAAGAAAAACATCTGCTTTTTTAAAGGCATCATCAAAGGAAATTTCTTTTTCATGAACAGCAAATAAAGCTTTCATGTTATCAATATCAGTTCTTTTTTTATAAAGTAAACCTTTAGAATCAAACATGAAAATATTTTCTAGTTTAACACCTAAGGTTTGGTATAACATGCAACAAGCTAAGGCAGATGGTCCAGCACCAGAAACAACAATTTTTACTTTATCGATGGATTTTTTTGCTAGTTCTAAGGCATTTAGTAAGGCAGCAGAAGATATAATTGCCGTACCGTGTTGATCGTCATGCATGATCGGGATATCCAACTCTTCTTTCAAGCGCCTCTCAATTTCAAATGCTTCAGGTGCTTTAATATCTTCTAAATTTATTCCGCCAAATGTTGGAGAAATTGCCTTGACTGTCTGAATAAAAAGTTCAGGATCGCTAGCATCAATTTCAATATCAAAAACATCAATATCTGCAAAAATTTTAAAAAGCAAGCCTTTTCCTTCCATTACGGGTTTTGCTGCCAATGGACCAATATTGCCTAAGCCAAGAACTGCCGTTCCATTTGTGATTACAGCAACTAAATTTGCTTTGCTAGTATATTTATATGCATCATCTTTGTTTTCCGCAATTTTAATGCACGGTTCAGCAACTCCTGGCGAGTATGCTAAGCTTAAATCGCGTTGTGAAGCATAGGGTTTTGTGGGTACAACTTCAATTTTTCCGGGTTTTCCGGAAGAGTGATAATCTAGCGCTTCTTGCTTAGTAATTTTGGACATTTCATTCTATTTAAGGACCTCAAATATACGAAAAAGATGCTAGCTTTTACTTAGGAATTACTTCAGTAATAAGATAGATTTAATAAAATTAAGGAATTACAAATCGAATAATTTCTCAAAACTGTCGATGCCTTCAACCATCATTATTTCTGGCTTTTCTAGTATTTCTTTTACTTTGACTAAAAAACCAACAGATTCTTTTCCGTCAATAATTCGATGATCATAAGATAAGGCAAGGTACATTATTGGGCGAATCTCAACTTTACTATTAATTGCAACTGGTCGTTCAACGATATTGTGCATTCCTAAAATAGCAGATTGTGGAGGATTGATAATAGGTGTAGAGAGCATCGATCCAAAAACCCCGCCGTTTGTGATGGTAAAGGTTCCACCTGTCATTTCTTCAGGTGTAATTTTCCCATCTCTTGCTTTAATTGCTAAGCGCTTTATTTCTCTTTCTATTTCTACTAAGCTCATTTTCTCGGCATTTCGAACAACCGGAACCATTAATCCTTTTGGAGAGGAAACAGCAATTCCAATATCAGAATAATCGTGAAAAATCATATCTGTTCCGTCTATTTGACCATTTACAGAAGGGAAAAGTTTCAGAGCTTCGGTTACGGCTTTGGTGAAAAAGGACATAAAACCTAAATTTACTTCATGTTTTTTGGCAAAAGCATCTTTATATTTTGCTCTTAAATCCATAATTGGCTTCATGTCGATTTCATTGAATGTCGTTAACATTGCAGTTTCATTCTTTACAGCAACAAGTCGCTCTGCAATTTTTCTGCGTAACATTGACATTTTTTCTCTTCTCGTGCCTCTGGCTCCTCCATTTATAGCCCCTGATGAAGTACTTATTCCACTTTCTAGTACTTGAAGTACATCTTGCTTTGTAATTCTTCCATCTTTTCCACTTCCAATTAAGTGCTCATTTGAAAGCGATTTTTCAGCCATAATTTTAACTGCTGCAGGAGAAGGAAGTCCACTTGCATAGGTTTTTTCCTTTTGAATTTCTGAAGCTTCGCTTGTTTTTTCTTTACTAGTTGGCTCAGAAGGATTTTCATCTTCCTTGCTTTTACTCGAGGAAAAACCTGCAGGTTTCGCTGCAGATGTGTCGATTAAACAAACTACTTGACCAACTTTTACAACATCACCTTCTGCAGCTTTTAAAGTAATTATTCCACTTTCTTCAGCAGGAAGTTCCAAGGTTGCTTTATCCGAATCTACTTCTGCCACTGCTTGGTCCTTTTCCACATAATCACCGTCAGCAACTAACCAAGCCGCAATTTCTACTTCTGATATTGATTCTCCCGGACTAGGGACTTTCATTTCTAAATGTGCCATAATAATTTCAAATTACTTTATTTTCCAACTGAAATTTTAGCAAAAGCAAAGATTTCGCTGAATAATTTCGCTAATCTTTTTTCATGTAATTTCTTTGAGCCTTCAGCAGATGCTGCGCTTGCAGGCCTACAAATTCCGATCAAATTTAATTTACTTAAGTTCATAGCCATGTATGTCCAAGCCCCCATATTTGACGGTTCTTCTTGTGCCCAAACAGTATTTTTTGCATCGTATTTTTCAAGAAGTGCATCGATTTGTTTTTGTGGGAATGGATACAATTGCTCAATTCGAACGAAGGCTATATTTTCAGTTTTCAAGTCTTCCGCTTTTTCTTTCATTTCGTAATAGAATTTCCCACTACACAAAACAAGCGTATCTACTTTTTTGGGATCCGCATTTTTGTCGTCAATTACTTCTTGAAACCCTCCGTTTGCCATTTCCTCTAAGCTTGAAGTCGCAGCTGGATAGCGTAAAAGCATTTTTGGAGAAAAAACAACAAGTGGTTTTCTGAATTCACGTTTCAGTTGTCTTCTTAAAAGATGAAAATGATTGCTAGGAGTAGACGTATTTACTATTTGCATATTTAAATCCGCGCATTGTTGCAGAAATCGCTCCATTCTCGCGCTTGAATGTTCTGCACCCTGACCTTCGTATCCATGAGGCAGTAATAAAACTAATCCACTTTGTGTTGCCCATTTATCCTCTCCAGCAGAAATAAATTGATCAATCATTGTTTGGGCACCATTAAAGAAATCTCCAAATTGTGCCTCCCAAATTGTAAGTCCATTTGGAGTAGCTAATGAATAACCGTATTCAAATCCCAACACGCCATATTCGGAGAGTAAGGAATTATAAATTTCAAATTTTGCTTGTTTCTCAGAAAGTAAATTTAAGGTCTCAATTTTCTCTTCTGTATCTTCTGTTATTACAACAGCGTGACGGTGAGAAAAGGTACCTCGTTCAACATCTTGCCCTGAAATCCTTACCGAATGCCCTTCATTTAAGAGACTAGCATATGCAAGCATTTCCGCAGAACCCCAATCCATTTTGTTATTTTTGAAGGCATTCAATCGATCCTCAAATATTTTAGCAATTTTCCTAAAATATTTTTTGCCTTCAGGAAGTGTTGATAATTTTATGCCAAGGTTAAACAGAATTTTCTTGTCAAGACCTGTCTTTGGAGATTCTTCAAAGTCTTTAGCAGTTCCGTGTCGATAATCTTTCCATATCAAACTTAAAAAATCAAAAACAGATGCTTTGTCATTCTCACGAGCTGCATTAAATTCATCTTCTAGAAACTGATTGTAGCTATCTTCAATTTTCTTAGCTTCATCTTTGCTAATTAGCCCTTCCTCTTCAAGTTGTTCTTGATAAATTACTTTTGGATTTGGGTGTTTCGCAATGATATCATATAATTTTGGTTGCGTAAATTTTGGTTCATCGCCTTCATTGTGACCATATTTTCGGTAGCATAATAAATCGATAAAAATATCTCTACTAAAAACTTGTCGGTATTCTACTGCAATTTCTATAGCTTGAACCACCGCTTCAAGGTCATCTCCATTTACATGAAATACAGGACACAAAGTTGTTTTAGCAACATCTGTGCAGTAGGTAGACGAGCGTGCGTCAATATAATTTGTAGTGAAACCTACTTGATTATTTACAATTATATGAATAGTTCCTCCTGCGCGATAGCCCGCAAGTTGCGCCATTTGAATTGTTTCATAAACAATACCTTGTCCAGCAATGGCAGCATCTCCATGAATTAATACGGGGCATACTTTCTTTTCATCCATGTAAACATGGTCAATTTTAGCCCTTGCAATTCCCTCTACTACTGTATTTACAGCCTCGAGATGCGACGGATTTGGTGCAAGTGTAAGCCCCATTTTTTTACCGTTGTCAAGTACTATGTTTGAGGTGAAACCTTGGTGGTATTTTACATCGCCATCAAAAGTGCTTTCAAAATCAAATTCTTTTCCTTCAAATTCACTAAAAATATCTCTAGGTTGTTTTTTAAAGATGTTTGTTAAGGTATTCAGTCGACCACGATGAGCCATTCCCATTACAAAATATTCAACACCTAACTCAGACCCTTTAGTAACCATGGAATCTAAAGCAGGAATTAATGCTTCTCCTCCTTCTATTGAAAAACGTTTTTGTCCAACGAATTTTTTTCCAAGAAAGGATTCAAAACTTGAGGCCTCATTGAGTTTTTTGAAAAGTTGAATTTTGCGTTCTTTTGTAATTTCTGGACGGTTACTAATTTCTATTTTTGTCTTAAACCATTCAATTCTTTCGGGGTCACGCATGTAAATAAATTCAATCCCGATCGATTGACAATAGGTGAGTTCAAGGTGAGAAATAATATTTTTTAATGTATCTGGACCAATTCCGATTGTTTCGCCTGCTTGAAAAATACTTTCTAAGTCTATTTCTGAAAGTCCAAAATTTTCGATTGATAAATCTGGAGTGTATTGACGGCGCTCACGAACAGGATTTGTCTTTGTAAAAAGATGTCCTCGAGTGCGATAACCATTAATCAGTTGTATAACTTTGAATTCTTTTTGAAAATTTTCAGGAATTTCGCCACTGTCTTCATAATTAGCTTGTGCAAATTCAAATCCCTCAAAAAATTTCACCCAACCACTATCAATACTATTTGGATCTTTTTGATATTGTTTATACAAGTGATCGATTGCATTCAAATCAGCATTCCCCACATACGAAACTTTATCCATGATGATTGATGTTCTTTAGGAAAGCAAAGTTATTAATTTCATTAGGAAATAAAACTATTTAGAAAAGTAATTCTATTTTTTTAATTGGGTTTTATCAAATTTATCACAAGAGCAAAAATCAATGAAGAAAAAAATGTGATAAGCGCTACTTTTTTTAATTCTGGATCTAAATCTTTTGGTTCAGAGGTTTGGAATACTCGTTTTAAGTGAAAAATCAGTGATATTGAAGGGATTAAAGCTACAAACAATAAGAAGTTATAGGTTAGGGCGCTAATTACTAATACAGAAACAAACCAAAAACTCAGCCCTAGGATAATTAAAAACCCATGATAGTATTTTGCTTTTTCAAAACCCATAGATACAACAAGTGTATTTTTCTTTGATTGCTTGTCATTTTCGTGGTCCCTTAAATTATTTAAATTAAGAACTGCTGCACTCCAAAGTCCAACTGTTATTGCAGGTAATAATACCAACCACTGAAATCCCTCTCCATAGAGTGAAAAAACTCCTAAAGTACTCACCAAACCAAAAAATAGAAAAACCATTAAATCTCCAAATCCATGATAGCCGTATGCTCTTTTCCCAATAGTGTAAGTTATTGCTGCAAGAACACAAGATAAAGCCAAGCCAACATAAAAATAGATGAGGTCTTCACTTAGATTTTTAGCACTTATATAAATCAAACTTCCGGCAAAAAGTAGTGCCAGTATGGAACATATTATAATTCCTATTTTCATTTCTTTTTTGGAAATAAGTCCTGCTTGAACTGTTCTTTTTGGTCCAATCCGATTGTTGTTATCACTTCCTTTTTGACTGTCTCCGAGGTCATTGGAAAAATTTGATAGTATTTGAAAACTGATGGTTGTCAAAATGGCAAATAAAAAAATAAGAGTGTCCCATTTATCAAGTAAGGCAGCCATTCCAGAACCAATAATAATTCCAGAAACAGATAAAGGCAGAGTTCTCAACCTCATTGCATCAATCCAGAATTTGATTTTTGACATTTTTTAAAATATTAATTTTAGTCTTTATTTTTTGCTTTCTTATAAACGGGAACTGTAGAGCAAGGTTCTCCATACATCAATGAATCAACATGCGGCTGTAAATGATTTAACAAAGTGACGAGTGCAAATTCAGGATTTGAAATATCGCTACATCCTTTCACAATAACTTTTGCATTTTTAAATTTAGCTGTATCAATTTTCCCAATATTTTCTGCTATAAGTTGTTTTTCTAGATCAATTTTAGAACCGACACAGATACATGCAGCATGTGGATGTAGCGCAGCTGAAACAAGCATAAAAGCCCAAGTTGGAATAATAGCATCTGCTGAACAATAAATATAAACTGACTTTCCTCGATATCTTTCCCAATCTGCATTTTTAATCCAAAAACGAAAATCTTTTTCCTTGAGCACAAGTCCTTGCCATAAATGAGCGGCTAAATCGAGGCCAAGTAAAATACTTCTTGGCTTAAAATCCGCAAGGTCTAATTGAATCAAGCCACTGTCTTTGATTTTATTCTTAATCTCATCCATGTTGCAAATTTAAGTTTTTTAATCGTCTAACTTTGATTCTAAATTAAAAAACTCAGTCACTATGTCAGTCTTTTTAGGAAGGCACATTCTTTGACATTAAGACTTAAAATTATGAATAAACATCCTCAATTTGATAATCATTTGCGCAATGCATATCCACCAGCATTGTTGGTTGTTGTATTCATGTTGATGGTATATTGGGCAGATTTTTTATTTATCACAGATTTCCATAAATATGGTGTTCTTCCAAGAAGTATTGAGGGTTTAAAAGGTGTGATTTTTATGCCATGGATACATGCTCACGATGACTATAAACATCTTTTAAATAATTCTATTCCTACTTTTCTTTTGTTAACTCTATTGTTTTACTCGTATAAAAAAATTGCGCTTAAAGTCTTTTTCCTTAGTTGGATTTATACAGGTTTATTTCTTTGGATTTTCGCTAAAAATAACGGCGCTTATCACATTGGAATGAGTGGAGTAATATACAGTTTAGCTACTTTTTTATTTACTTCGGGTGTCTTAAGAAAATACCTTCCACTTCAAGCTTTATCTTTATTTATCGTATTTATTTATGGAAGTTTAATTTGGGGGATTTTCCCTACTAGCTCCCGTGTTTCTTGGGAAGGTCATTTAATGGGTTTTGTTGTAGGAATAATTTTGGCTTTCTATTACCGAAAAGAAGGTCCTCAACGTCCAAAATACGACTATGAAATTGAAAAAGAACTTGGAATTGAACCTCCAGATTTAGAGGGAATATATTTGGAGCAACAGCGTATCGAAAACGAGCAAGAACAAGCATTAGATAAAGATTCAGGCGAGGAACAAAGGATAAAAATCTTCTACGATTATAAAAAAGACCTTGATAAATAATTTGCTAAAAACTTTTGGGGCTGAACTCAAAACAAATCAGTAACTTCGCGTCAAATCCTTCTGTTAAATATGAGTGATGCTATTAAACATGAATGTGGAATTGCCTTATTAAGGCTAAAAAAACCCTTGCAATTTTATTTAGACAAATACGGAACAGCATTTTATGGGGTGAATAAGATGCATCTTTTAATGGAGAAGCAACACAATCGTGGTCAAGATGGAGCAGGGATTGCAAATATCAAATTTGATATGGAACCTGGTCAGCGTTACATTTCTCGC
Organism: Flavobacteriia bacterium; assembly: GCA_009923965.1. Taxonomy (GTDB): domain Bacteria; phylum Bacteroidota; class Bacteroidia; order Flavobacteriales_D; family Crocinitomicaceae; genus UBA952. The sequence continues at coordinate 8,172 of RFSL01000007.1, forward strand.
ACTCGGTCTATTGCCAAAAGTCCTATTCAAGATATTTTTGATCAGATAAACGGACGTTTTCAGCAAATTCAAAATGAAAATCCAGAAAACCTAAAAAATATTGATTACCTAAAAAAACATGTGGGATTTACTGGAGAATTGTTTTTAGGTCATTTACGTTATGGAACTTTTGGAAGAAATTCCATTGAAAGTTGTCATCCATTTTTACGTCAAAATAATTGGATTACACGAAATTTAGTAATTGCTGGAAATTTTAATTTAACCAATGTAGATGAGCTTTTCGATGTTTTAGTAAATGTAGGACAACACCCAAAAGAAAAATCGGATACCGTTACGGTACTTGAAAAAATCGGACATTTTTTAGATGCAGAAAACGATGAATTGTTTCAGCAATACAAGAAATTAGGGCTCGATAATTTAGAAGTTTACAATCGTATTTCAGAAAATCTAAATTTGATAAAAATTCTCCAAAAAGCATCAGAAGATTGGGATGGTGGTTATGCGATGGCAGGTCTTTTAGGTCATGGTGACGCATTTGTTTTGCGCGATCCTTCGGGAATTCGTCCAGCTTATTGGTACGAAGATGATGAGATTTGTATTGTAGCATCAGAACGACCAGTTATTCAAACAGCATTTAATCTTAAAGTAGAAAATATTAAAGAGTTAAAGCCAGGTTATGCTCTGATTATTAAAAAGAATGGTACTGTTACAGAAGAATTAATTAATAAGCCTCTTACGCCGAAAAAATGTTCTTTTGAACGGATTTATTTTTCTCGTGGTTCAGATTCGTCGATATACAATGAGCGAAAAGCTTTGGGTCGCCTAATTGTTGATAAGGTATTAAAAGCAATTGATTACGATTTTGATAATTCTGTTTTTTCTTTTATTCCAAATACTGCTGAGGTTTCCTTTTATGGCTTAATTAAGGGACTAGAAGAATTTTTAAATGAAGAAAAAATAAAACAAATAATAGCATTGGGAGATAAACCTTCAGCCGAAGATGTTTCCAAAATCATTAAACAAAGAGCTCGCATTGAGAAAATAGCAATTAAAGATGCGAAATTGAGAACTTTTATCACACAAGATGATTCACGCGATGATTTAGTGGCTCATGTTTACGACATTACTTATGGAAGCGTTCGCCCTTTAAAAGATAATTTAATTATTATTGATGATAGCATTGTTCGAGGAACAACCTTAAAACAAAGTATTTTAAGAATTTTAGATCGCTTGGAGCCTAAAAAAATTGTAGTCGTTTCTTCAGCTCCTCAAATTCGTTATCCAGATTGTTATGGTATAGACATGGCAAAAATGGGGGATTTCATAGCTTTTGAAGCTGCAATTCAATTATTAGTTGATACAAAAAGAGAAAATATTATTCAAGACGTATATAAGCAATGTTTATCGCAGGTTAATCTTCCAAAAGAACAAGTGCGGAATTACGTTAAGGAAATTTATGCCCCTTTCACAGATGAAGAAATTTCTGTAAAAATTGCGCAGTTATTGACTCCAATTTCAATGAAATCTAAAGTAGAGATTATATACCAATCGGTAGAAAATCTTCATATCGCTTGTCCTGATAATTTAGGCGATTGGTATTTTACAGGAGATTATCCAACTCCCGGTGGGAATAAAGTCGTAAACAAGGCTTTTATTAATTGGATAGAAAAAAGAAACGAACGCGCTTACTAAATTTGGGTAATTGGGTTACTTAAAATCTTTTCGCAAACTCCTTTTCGCTCATCCATAAATGCAAGTGTCTTTTTATTGAACACTGCATTATTTTCAAGGCAATTGCTCAATTGAATTTTAAAACTAGCAAAATCATGGAATTCAAAACCGATGCCTACTTCTGTAAATTGATCAGCTTCAGGAAATTTTGAATGTTTTGGACCAAAAAGAACGGGTAATCCAAAAACAGCGGGTTCTAAAATATTATGTAGGTTTCCTGAAAACCCACCTCCAATACAAGCAATATTCCCATAATAATAAGCTGTAGAAAGTTGACCAATGGTGTCAAGGATTAAGACTTGTTCCTCCTTGTAGTTTTTAAAATCAGTGTATTTAATTGCCTTTTCTTCGAGTAGGAGCTGAATTTTTCTAACATTACTTTCTGAAATATCATGCGGTGCAATTATTATTTTTCCTTTCCAATCATCCTTTAGTAAGTCGATTAAAATAGCAAGTTCTTTTTCCCAACTACTCCCAAAAATGAGTGCTTTTTCTTGTGCTAAAAATGACTCGAAAATTGCTGTATTAGTAGATGTTCCAGCTTCGAGAGTTTCTAAAAAAAGTTCCTTGTTTTCACTTACTCGATCGTATCGCGTATCTCCCACAACTGCTATTTCACGAATACCAATAGAATTTAAAAGATGTTTAGTTTCTTCATTCTGAGTAAAATAGTAGCTTATTTTCTTTAATCCTTCTCTAAAAAATCCACCATACCATTTGAAAAAGTACTGATTTGGTCTTAAAAGTGTAGCAAGCGAAATAAGTTTTATATTCTTCTTGCTTAATTCCCTAATGTAGTTTTGCCAAAATTCATATTTAACAAAAAATACAAGTGTTGGATTTACTTTTTCAATAAAAAAATCAGCATTTCTTGGAGTATCATAAGGAAGATACATTGCTAAATCTACATCATGCCTTCTTTTATGATAATGAAGCATTCCAGAGGGAGAAAAAAAAGTCACCAAAAGAAAGAGATCAGGATTTTTTAATTTTAAGGAATTCATAAGGGGCAATCCCTGATCAAATTCCCCTAAAGATGCACAATGAAACCAAATTACTTTTTTATTTTTCGGAATTCCTTCTACTTTAGATTTCCAATTTTTTCGACCCAAAACACCCATTCTAGCCTTCGCATGAAAAGGGGAAAATATTCTCAATAAAATTGAAAAAAGGCAAATTCCAAAATTGTAAAGTACTTGCATTAGTTATAATAAAATTCTTTAGGCTTTCTTTTATAAAAGGGAATATACCATCCAATTCGGAAGCCATACTGAATATCAATCATTTGTTTTGTTGATACAGGAATTGTTGGTGTATCAAAGAAAATAGTTCTGCGATTTTTTGTGAGCCCTTCCTGAATATAAAAACCGGCATAAAAATTAAGTGCTCCTGAATTCCCTAAAAAAGAATAACCAATAAATTGATGGAAATTTATTCCTGAAGTCAAGCGATCATATCCCTTTTTATAGTCTAATTCTATTTGCGGAATAACTTGATCTGATGTTTCAATTCTTAGTTTATGAAGCGTATAGCCAATTCCAGTATGAACTAAAATACCTGAATTACTATTAGGACTCAAAACAGGAAAAATTTTACCAAATGAAGCATTTACATTAAATCCCCTTTCGTAAACGAGAACCCTCCCAATATCACCATTTATATCCGTAATATTTCCAACAGTATCAATTAAGTGATCAAATATTCCTTTCAGTTTTATGTTATCACCAAAGAGAAAATTTCCATCCAATCCAAAACACCAATTTTTTGATGTTTTATAGTTTGCACTTATCCCTAGATGACTTGCAAAACCATAACGTTCTGATAAATCTCCCTCAGTCCAATTTCCCCCATAATGAACACCAATTAAAGGTGTTGCTATTATAGAATCTTTAACATTTCGCTGTGCAAAGGAATAGTGAAATAATAGCGAGAACAAAAAGGGGAAATAGTATTTCATTTTTCAAAGTTAAATTCAATTTTAATAAAAACGTGCTAATTGCTAATTTGATTATTTATTAAGTGTAAAAATCTCTCTTTTTGTTTGCTTATATGTCAAATTGACTAACCGATGAAAATTAGTAACTTTGTTGCTATTAAATCAATAGAATGAAAAAAATACAGATGGTTGATTTAGTTTCTCAATACGAGAAAATAAAGCCAGCAATTGATACAGCAATCATGGATGTTTTACAAAGTGCTCAATTTATTAATGGTGCTGAAGTTGCAGGATTTCAAAAAGAATTAGAATTGTATTTAGGCGTGAAACATGTGATTCCCTGCGCAAATGGAACAGATGCTCTTCAAATATCAATAATGGCACTTGGTCTCAAGCCAGGAGATGAGGTTATTACACCTTCATTTACGTATATCGCAACTACAGAAGTAATTACGCTTTTGGGCTTAAAGCCTGTTTTTGTTGAAGTAAATCAAGAAACATTCTGTATGGATGCTAGCAAATTAGAAGCTGCAATTACTTCAAAAACAAAGGCAATTGTCCCAGTTCATTTGTATGGACAAGCTGCAGATATGAACGCAATTATGTCGATTGCAAAAAAATACAAGCTTTTTGTGATTGAAGACAATGCTCAGGCAATTGGTTCTGATTACCATTTATTGGATGGATCACTTGTTAAAACAGGAACAATTGGCGATATCGGTTGCACATCATTTTTTCCATCGAAAAACTTAGGTTGTTATGGCGATGGTGGTGCAATTTGCACAAATGATGATCTTCTTGCGGAAAAGTTGCGAATGATTGCAAATCATGGACAAAGCAAACGCTATTACCATGATGTAGTTGGCTGCAACTCTAGATTAGATACTATTCAAGCTGCAGTTTTACGAATAAAATTACGACAATTGGATAATTATATTGACGCAAGAAGAGAAGTAGCAGATTTTTATGATACTTTTTTTGGAGCGAGAGAGGGTATAAAAATCCCATTTCGAGCGGATGATTCAAAACATGTTTTTCATCAATACACCTTGACTTTAGAAGGACATAATCGCGATGGATTGAACGAATTTTTAGCAAGTAAAGACATCCCATCAATGATTTATTACCCTGTTCCTGCTCACAGACAAAAAATGTTTGAGGAATTTGGGAGTTCATCCACAAATTTACCAGTTACAGATTGGTTAACCAATCGTGTACTATCTTTGCCAATTCATACAGAAATGGATTTAGAACAATTGGAGTTTATTACAAAAACTGCAGCAGAATACCTCACTTTAAAAAGTAATTAAGATCGTATGACCAAAATAGCAGTTGTAGGAACAGGATATGTTGGTTTAGTTACTGGGACTTGTTTTGCTGAAACAGGAAATCAAGTTATTTGCATAGACATTGATGCCGATAAAGTAGAGAAGATGAAAAATGGCATCATCCCAATTTATGAGCCGAATTTAGATACAATTTTTGAGAGAAATATATCAGCAAAAAGACTTTCTTTTACAACTACTTTAGAGAAGGGAATTAAGGATGCTGAAATTATATTCTTGGCCTTACCGACTCCTCCTGGAGAGGATGGTTCAGCAGATTTATCCTATATTTTAGGCGTAGCAGAACAACTAGGAAAACTCATTACAGAATATAAAGTGATTGTAGATAAAAGTACGGTTCCAGTTGGAACTGCAGAAAAAGTTCACGCTGTAATAGCCAAAAATGCCCAAGTTGATTTTGCTGTTGTTTCAAATCCAGAGTTCTTAAGAGAAGGATTTGCCGTTAGTGATTTTATGAAACCTGATCGAGTTATTATTGGAACTCGTGATGAAAGAGCAAGAAAAGTCATGGAGAGTTTGTATCGGCCATTTGTTCGACAAGGAAATCCAATATATTTCATGGATGAAAAATCTGCAGAATTAACAAAATATGCCGCAAACTCATTTTTAGCAACCAAAATTACCTTTATGAATGAGGTTGCTAATTTTTGTGAATTAGTTGGAGCTGACGTTGATCAAGTTAGAGTTGGAATTGGTTCTGATACGCGAATTGGCAAGCGATTTTTATTTCCTGGTATTGGATACGGTGGATCTTGCTTTCCAAAAGATGTGCAAGCTTTAGTAAAGTCTGGGGAGGACTTCAACTTTAAATTTGAAATTTTATCTGCTGTACTAAAAGTAAATCAGGATCAGAAAACAATATTATTTCCTAAAATTAAAAATTTCTTCCGTGGTGATTTATCTGGTAAAAAAATTGCGGTTTGGGGCTTAGCGTTTAAACCAGATACAGATGACATTCGTGAAGCTCCGGCTTTATTTATGATAGAAGCTCTTTTAGATGCCGGCGCAAATATTAGTGCTTATGATCCTGAAGCTCTGCCAAATGTAAAAAATAGTTTAGGTGCTAAAATAGACTATGCGACTGATGAATATTCAGCTTTATCCGGTGCAGATGCCCTTTTGATTTGTACAGAATGGGGAATTTTTAGAAATCCAGATTTTACAAGAATGAAATCTTTAATGAAAGATACCGTTTTATTTGATGGAAGAAACTTATTTGAAATTGGCGAAATGAATGATAAAGGATTTTATTATTGTTCTATTGGTCGAAACGTAATTGAAAAATAGATGAAACGCGTATTAATTACAGGTGCTGCAGGTTTTTTAGGCTCTCATTTATGTGATCGCTTTATAAAAGATGGATACCATGTCCTCGCAATGGATAATCTAATTACAGGTCGCTTAAAGAACATCGAACATTTGTTTCATTTGGAACAATTCGAGTTTCATAACAATGATGTTTCAAAATTTATTAATGTTTCTGGAGAATTGGATTATATATTACATTTTGCATCGCCAGCAAGTCCCATCGATTACCTAAAAATTCCGATTCAAACCCTAAAAGTTGGCTCCTTGGGAGTACACAATTGTTTGGGTCTAGCAAAGGCTAAAGGAGCAAGAATATTAATCGCTTCAACTTCTGAGGTTTATGGAGATCCAACTGTTCATCCTCAATCTGAAGAATATTGGGGAAATGTAAATCCTGTTGGTCCTCGTGGTGTTTATGATGAGGCCAAACGTTTTCAGGAAGCAATAACAATGGCTTACCATAATTTTCATGGTTTAGAAACTAGAATTATCAGAATTTTTAATACTTACGGTCCTAGAATGCGCTTAAATGATGGTAGGGTTCTTCCAGCTTTTATTGGACAAGCATTGCGTGGGGAAGATTTAACGATTTTTGGCGATGGTTCTCAAACTAGGTCTTTCTGCTTTGTAGATGATTTAGTGGAAGGAATTGTGCGCTTACTTTTAAGCGATTATGTTTATCCAGTAAATGTTGGTAATCCCTCTGAAATTACAATTTCTCAGTTTGCAGAAGAAATCATTCAATTAACAGGTACTAAACAAAGTATAATTTACAAGGATCTTCCTGTTGATGACCCAAAACAGCGACAACCAGAGATTAGTAAGGCAAGAGAGATTTTAAAGTGGGAACCAAAAATTAATCGAGCTGAAGGATTAAAGCTGACATACGAATATTTTAAAGGTTTATCGAAAGAGGAACTTTTTGAATCAAATCATTATAACTTTGATAAATACATAAAGAAATAAAAATGGCATATTTTGCTCATGAAACTGCAATAATTGATGATGTTTGTCATATTGGTGAAGGAACCAAAATCTGGCATTTTTCGCACCTAATGTCAAATTGTGTCTTAGGTTTAAATTGTAATCTTGGTCAGAATGTTGTTGTTTCGCCAAATGTAATTTTAGGCAACAATGTTAAGGTTCAAAACAATGTCTCTATTTATACAGGAGTAATTTGTGAAGACGATGTTTTTCTTGGTCCATCAATGGTTTTTACAAATGTCATGAATCCCAGAAGTGCGGTAAATCGAAGAGAACAATATACTAAAACTACTGTGAAAAAAGGAGCAAGTATTGGTGCGAATGCAACTATTGTTTGCGGTAACGATATTGGAGAATTTGCTTTTATTGGAGCTGGTTCTGTAGTTACAAAAGAGGTTCCGGCTTATGCACTTGTGGTTGGTAATCCTGCGCGTCAGATTGGTTGGATGAGTGAAAACGGACAACGTTTAATTTTTGATGAAAACGGTTTCGCTATTTGCTC
>RFSL01000061.1 GCA_009923965.1 Flavobacteriia bacterium
ATAAATCTTTTTTTAATAATTGCTTATTAAATTCGTTTTCAAGTGCCTGCCCACTCCTAAGAATTTTTTTGCACCATTCAATTTTTAGGTCAGTTTGTTCCTCTTGCGATAATTTCCATTCTATATCGCTATCAACCAATCTTTTTCGAAGTGTATTTAATAAAATTGCAACAGAAACAGAAATATTAAAACTTTCTGTAAATCCAAACATCGGGATTTTAACCTGGTAATCGGCAGCTTGAAGTACAGATTCAGATAATCCTTCCTGTTCTGTACCAAAAAAAATCGCTAAGGGTTGTTCTAAAGGAAGATCATTGATTGTAAAAGCTTCGGTGTGAGGAGTCGTTGCAACAATTTTATATCCTTGATTTTTTAATAGATTCATACAATCCTCTGACGGATTCTCACTTCCATAGTTATGAACATCAATCCATCTTCCTGCACCAAGTGCTATATCGCGGTTTATTGCAAATTCATTGTTTTTTTCAATGACATGTAATTCTTGAATTCCAAAACAGTCACAGGTTCTGAGAACTGCAGAAGCATTGTGTTCTTGAAAAATATTTTCGATGCATAAAGTAATGTGTTTTGTCCGTTCGGAAGCAACGCGATCAAATAGTTCAATTTTATGTTCAGAAATAATGTCGTAAAATCCTTCAAGAACTTTTTTTTGATTCATCCTATAGTTTTTTAGACATTAAATAATGTTGAATTTCGCCGAAAAGTTTGTAGGAAGGTTCCTGCAATTGGTAAGAAAGTTTTTCGTAGAAAGGAATAGCTGATTCTCTAGCGTGTAAAATTATTTCATTCACTTTATCATTGCGGCAATATTTTTCCATTTCTATCATAAGCAATTTTCCATATCCTGATCCTTGTTCATTCTTTTCCACCGCCATAAATCGAATTTGTCGTTTTTCACCTTCACATTTATCCAATCTTCCAACAGCTAAGAGATTAATTCCTTTGTACAACGCAAAATGTTGTTCATTTGCATCTCCCTCATTTCTTTCGCTTCCAATTGGTTGATTCCAAGGTTCCCGAAGAACACGATACCTAAGATCATAATATTCGACCCATTCTTTATCTGTTTTCGGACTTCTTATTTCTATTCCCATTCAAAAGCGATTGACGTTACTCGTTTTGTTTCTTTATCAGCAATTTGCTCTGAGCGAACTAATTTTTTAGCATTTTCATCTTCAAAAACTTCTTTCAAATTTTTAATTTTTGCACAGGGAATGTGTAAGTTATGCATTGCATTTAAAAGGTTAGTTGAAGTAAAACACTTCACTTTTTCTTGAATTATTTCCGCTAATTTTTTTCTATTTTCTACACGATTTTGATTCGTGGAAAAGTCTTTTTCTTCTGGTAAGTTTCCGCAACTTAAAAAGCTACATAATTTCTCAAAGTGACTTTCTGAACCAATTGCAAAGGTGATTAAATGACCGTCAGATGAAGTAAAAATCTCACCGTATGGAGCAATATTTGGATGGCAACTTCCTAAACGTTTTGGAATTTTATTCTCCATTAAGTAGTTTGACGCTTGATTCATTAAACTAGAAATTGCAGCATCGTAGAGAGAAACAGAAACAGTACTGCCAAATTGTGTTTTTTCTCGCTCTAAAAGTGCAATGAGTAAACCTTCTTTAAGATGGTGAGCCGCCAAAACATCTATGAAAGCAACTGGCATTTTAACTGGGCCACTTTCCTCTGTCCCATTCATGGACATAAAGCCGGTTTCTGCCTGCAAGATTAGGTCGTATGCAACACGATCACTGTCATTCCCAAAACCAGATATTTTTCCGATAATTAAACGAGAATTATTTTTACGAAGGATTTTTTCTGTGATATTTAATTTTCTTTCATCACCTTTTTTAAAATTCATAATGACTATATCAGATGAATTGGTCATTTCTATCAATTTTGCATTATCTGTATTATCGCTTATGTCAAGGTTTATATATTCTTTTTTATAATTAACAGCAGAAAAATAAGCTGAAATAGGACTATCTTTATCTTCACTTGGTAATTTCCATGTTCTTGTGACATCTCCCAACCTTTTATTTTCAATTTTTATAACCTCAGCTCCTAATTCCGCAAAAAATGTTGCTACTGATGGCCCGGCTAAAACTGTAGAAAGATCAATTATTTTAAGATTGCTGAAAAGTGACGACTTCATTTTTTTATTTTTGGAGAATTACTAGCAATAACTTCAATAGTTACAGTTGCTAATCCCTCACGCACAAAATTAAGTTTTTTTGCTGCATTTAATGTTACGTCAATTGCTCTTCGGTTACTTTGAGACATACGATCATTTATCCTTAATAATATTAAAGAGTCGTTTTTTAAATTGGTAACTTTTACGATTGTGCCAAATGACAAGGATTTATGAGCCGCAGTTAGACTATCATTACTGAAAGTTTCACCGGATGAGGTTCTTCGTCCATTAAAGGAATTTGCATAATAACTTGCAGTGCCTTTTTCTATTTCAATTATAAAAAATCCACATGCTAATCCTGAAATTATGAGCAAATAGAAATACCAAAAGTTGTTTTTTATCATGCTCTAAGTTACGAAGAACTGAGCATACAAAAAAATCATCTCATTAGAGCGCTACAACTTTCATCAAATTCATTAAATTTGTGGCACACAAAATTGTAATATTTAGAAGAAGATGGTTTTTGATTTAGAAATGATTAAAAAGGTATACGAAAAGTATCCAGAACGTATTGAAGTAGCCAGAAAAATAATAGGTAGACCTCTTACTTTATCTGAAAAAATACTATATGCTCATCTTTGGGATAAAAATGCAACTGTTTCTCATGAAAGAGGAAAGTCGTATGTTGATTTCGCGCCAGACCGAGTAGCTATGCAAGATGCTACAGCTCAAATGGCACTTTTACAATTTATGCAAGCTGGCAAGAAAAAAGTTGCTGTTCCTTCTACCGTTCATGCAGATCATTTAATTCAGGCGAAAGTTGGTGCTACAAAGGACTTACAAGAATCTTTGAATCAAAACAATGAGGTTTTTAATTTTCTTTCTACTATCTCAGATAAATATGGAATTGGATTTTGGAAGCCAGGAGCAGGGATTATACATCAAGTTGTCTTGGAAAATTATGCTTTTCCGGGAGGAATGATGATAGGAACAGATTCTCATACCGTAAATGCTGGTGGTTTGGGAATGCTTGCAATTGGAGTTGGTGGTGCTGATGCAGTTGATGTAATGGCAGGAATGGCTTGGGAATTAAAGTTCCCAAAATTAATTGGGGTAAAATTGACAGGAAAATTAAACGGGTGGACATCAGCGAAAGATGTAATTTTAAAAGTTGCTGATATATTAACTGTAAAAGGTGGGACAGGAGCAATCGTTGAATATTTTGGTCCTGGCGCTCTTTCATTATCTTGTACAGGAAAAGGCACTATTTGCAATATGGGAGCAGAAATAGGAGCAACAACTTCTACTTTTGGTTATGACGATTCCATGCGACGGTATTTAAGTGCAACTGGAAGGGCAGAAGTCGTTGTAGCAGCAGATTTAATTGCAGAACATTTAACAGGTGATCCTGAGGTTTATGATAATCCAGAGAAGTATTTCGATCAACTCATAGAACTTAACTTAAGTGAGTTAGAACCACATATAAACGGACCATTTACTCCGGACAGAGGAACTCCAGTTTCAAAAATGCGGGCAGAAGCGGAAGCAAATAATTGGCCGATGAAAGTGGAATGGGGATTAATTGGTTCTTGCACCAACTCATCTTATGAAGATATGGCGCGTGCTGCATCAATAGTTGAACAAGCGGTTGCGCATGGAATTACTCCAAAAGCTGAATTCGGAATAAATCCTGGATCTGAGCAAGTGCGTTATACGATTGAAAGAGATGGAATCATTGCCACTTTCGAAAAATTGGGAACCAAGATTTTCACAAATGCTTGCGGTCCTTGTATCGGACAATGGGATCGTGCAGGAGCAGAAAAGCAAGAAAAGAATACGATAATTCATTCATTTAATCGAAATTTTTCGAAACGTGCTGACGGAAATCCAAATACGCATGCATTTGTTACTTCCCCAGAAATGGTTGCAGCTATTGCAATTTCTGGAGATTTGGGATTTAATCCATTAAAAGATACCTTGACATCTGCGAATGGTGAGCAAATTACATTAAGTCCTCCAAAAGGTGACGAGCTTCCGAATAAGGGTTTTGATGTTGAAGACAACGGTTTTCAAGCACCTGCTGAAGATGGTAGCGGAATCCTTATTTCAGTAGATCCGAATTCATCTCGTTTGCAATTATTGGAGAACTTCCCAGTTTGGAACGGTGATAATATTTTAGGAATGAAATTACTTATTAAAGCAAAAGGCAAGTGTACAACAGATCATATTTCTATGGCTGGACCTTGGTTGCGTTACCGTGGACATTTAGATAATATTTCAAACAATATGCTCATTGGAGCTGAAAATGCATTTAATGGAAAAGCTAATTCAGTAAAAAATCTTTTGACTGGTGAATATGGTGAAGTCCCAGCAGTACAACGAGCTTATAAAGCCGCAGGAATTCCTACAATTGTTGTTGGTGATCACAATTACGGTGAAGGATCTTCACGTGAACATGCAGCAATGGAACCAAGGCATCTAGGAGTTTGTGCAATAATTGTAAAATCTTTCGCGCGAATTCACGAAACAAATTTAAAGAAGCAAGGAATGTTAGGATTGACTTTTAACATTGAAAATGATTACGATAAAATCCGTGAAGATGATATCTTAAGTTTTACTGATTTAGCTTCTTTTTCTCCAGGGAAACAAATAAATCTTGAAATAAAACACAAAGATGGGTCAATAGAAAATATCTTTTTAAATCATACTTATAATGCTTCTCAGATTGAATGGTTTAAAGCTGGATCTGCATTGAATTTAATTAAACTCACACAAAAGTAAGATGTTTAAATATTTATTTTTTTCTTTTTTCTTGGTTATAAAATTTACAGCCTCATCTCAAATTTTATTTACTTCAAATCAAGTAATAGAACCCTATTTAGGTTATCCTAATTTAGGTCGTTTTTCATTAGAATTTTTTTCAGATTCGATAAACAAAGAGAACAAAGAATTTTCGGGTCTTGCGCCTTCAGGATTGCGTTATTCATATATGTTAAATGATGTAATAAGCGTAGGAGTCGATGTGATTTACAATTCAATTACTGAAAATTCCTCAACAGTTAAAACTGTATTTATGAATAATGAATGGCTTACTCAAACTAATTTTATGACAATTAAGCTGCAACGTCTGCGACTACATGCACGTATAAATTTTCACTTTCCTGTGTCTTCTGCTATGTCTGATTCTTATTTAGGTCTTGGTTTTGGAACAAACAGTAAGTGGAAAAAGACAATCATAAATGGAAATAATCTAGAAGAGTTATCTGGAAGAAAAGCTGTCTTATTTCCATTTTCCTTGCGTGTTTGCTATGGTTATCGCTATTATTTCAACTATAATTGGGGAATACAAGGAGAAGTAGGCTTGGGTGGACCACTGCTTTCTGTTGGATTATCTTATAAAATTTAATTAACTTCTATTGCACCAACATCCGGAGGATTATTTCTAGAATTCCCAAATATATCAGAAACCACAGTAGAATTTATTCCTTGTTCATTTTGAATTGCACTATTTGGGAATGAAAAGTCTAATTCAATTGTATTTGTAAAATTAGGATTCCCGTTCCATAAAATGTTTTGGTAAAAACCATCTGTTTGAATTTCTTCAGATTGGATCAGACAATGATTGAAATCAAAGTTAATTGTTACACCTTGCATTTGTATTGTATCAATTGCCATTTCAGTGGGTAAAGTACCTGAAATAATACAATTCTGTAAAACTCCTTCATTTATAGAACCAACATTTGTCGTTCCACTTGAATAATCGTTGTAAAAATTACTAATTCCAATTGCTGCTGCTGTTGACGGTCCATAACCTAATAAATTACAATGATTGAAATTAAAATCTCCTCCCTCTAAAACTAAAAGGGCATGAGTGCCATTTTTTGCAATTATACAATTTTCAGCTTTAACTTTCGCGCCTGAATAAATAAAAATCCCATATCTCGCTTGGTTTTTAATAATTGTATTAGTTACGGTTAATGTATAATCTATAAAAGA
>RFSL01000062.1 GCA_009923965.1 Flavobacteriia bacterium
TAAACCGCCAATTTCTTGTTAGCAACATCCACATCAAATTCTATTTCTATTAAAAAACAAGAACTAATTACTCTTCAACATTTTGGAAAATGTTTGGAAAAACCTAAAATAAAATTAAAAATCTCGAGCATTAAAAACACTCGAGATTTCGCTACAAGTCAAAGGTGGAAGCCAATTGACAAGTTTCATAAAAACAAAAAACCCCAACAATTAAGTTAGGGCTTTGTACTCGAGGCGGGACTTGAACCCGCACGCCCATACAGGCACAGGATTTTAAGTCCGGCGTGTCTACCGATTCCACCACTCGAGCAATCGACGAGCGGGAGACGGGATTCGAACCCGCGACCCCGACCTTGGCAAGGTCGTGCTCTACCAACTGAGCTACTCTCGCTTGTATTTCAAACCATTTTCTTTACGCTTTAAAGAAAATCCCTTTGATAGGGGGAGCAAATTTAAAGATTTTTTCTGTTTTTACAAGTATTGCTAACAAAATATTTTTTAAGCTAATAACAAGCAGAAAATAATTCCTCTAAAATTGATAATTGGAAACTGAAAGCGAAAAATTTATGGTAATTTTGACATTCATTTTTACTTTCCATGAGCCATTTAAAATCAATCAAGTCAGCACTTATTTCTGTTTACTATAAAGAGGGCTTAGCGGAACTTGTTCAAGAACTTCACAAAAACAAAGTGCTTATTTATTCAACTGGCGGAACACAGTCCTTTATAGAATCTTTAAAAGTCCCCGTAGTTTCTGTTGAATCCCTCACAAATTTTCCTGAAATTCTTGGCGGAAGAGTAAAAACACTGCACCCTACGATTTTCGGAGGTATTTTAAACAGACGCAACCTAGAAAGTGATAAGGAAGCAATCCAAAAATATGGAATTCCCGAAATTGATTTGGTAATTGTTGATTTGTATCCTTTCGAAGAAACTGTAGCAGCTGGTGGAAGTCACGAAGAAAATATTGAAAAAATAGATATTGGTGGAATTTCATTAATTCGTGCTGCAGCAAAAAATTACCAAGATGTTGTTATTATTCCTTCGGTAAACTTTTATTCTGAATTGCTAGAGCTCCTAAAAAGTCAAAACGGAGCTACTACCTATGAGCAACGAAAAAAATTCGCGGCAGAGGCATTTCATATTTCCTCTCATTATGATACATTGATTCATCGTTATTTCGCAAGTGAAGACACTACTTATTTCAAAGAGAGCATTTCCAAATACGAGACATTAAGATATGGGGAAAATCCACATCAAAAAGGTAAATTTTACGGGGATTTAAATACTGTATTTGATAAATTACATGGAAAAGAACTTTCATATAATAATTTATTAGATGTAGATGCAGCAGTTGCCCTTATTGAAGAATTTAAAAATGAAGGTCCAACATTTGCTATTTTAAAACACAATAATGCCTGCGGAATTGCTACAAGACCAAGTATTGAAGAAGCATATGTTTTAGCATTGGAAGCAGATCCAGTTAGCGCATTTGGTGGAATACTTATTTCAAATGCCAAAATTGATTTAAAAACAGCAAAATTGATAAATGAACTTTTCTGCGAAGTGTTAATTGCGCCAGGATATGATCAAGAAGGACTTGAACTACTAAAATCTAAAAAAAATAGAATAATTTTAGTTCAAAAAGAAATAAAATTACCAAAGCAACAATTTAGAACTATTTTGAATGGTGTTTTAGTTCAAGACCGTGATGAAAAATCTGAAAGTCATGAAGACCTGGAAGTAAAAACTACAAATGCACCTTCAGAAAATGAAATTAATGATTTACTATTTGCAAATAAATTAGTAAAACATACAAAATCTAACACAATTGTTCTTGTTAAGAATCGGCAATTACTCGCAAGTGGCACAGGGCAAACTTCACGCGTTGATGCCTTAAATCAAGCCATTCATAAAGCAAAAACATTTCATTTCGACCTAAAAGGCGCCGTTATGGCAAGCGATGCATTCTTCCCATTTCCAGATTGTGTGGAGATTGCTCATAACGAAGGAATAGATGCTGTAATCCAGCCTGGCGGTTCTTTAAAAGATCAATTATCCATAGATTATTGCAATAATAAAAAAATGCGAATGGTTTTTACTGGAATTCGGCATTTTAAACATTAACTTTTGTACATTTACATTTAAATGCAATTTCTCGCACTAATAATGCGTTTTACCTGCAGAAATCACACAAGAAATAAGAAATAGAAATGGGATTGTTTAGCTTTTTAACGCAAGAAATCGCAATTGACTTAGGTACAGCCAACACATTAATTATTTGGAATGACAAAGTTGTGGTTGATGAACCTTCAATTGTAGCAAAAGATATTCAAACAGGAAAAATTGTAGCTATTGGAAAAGTAGCACAGCAAATGCATGGAAAAACCCATAAATTAATTGAAACAATTCGTCCATTGAAAGATGGAGTAATCGCTGATTTTGCGAGTGCTGAACACATGATTCGTGGAATGATAAAAATGATTAATCCAGGAAGGACTTTATTTCAGCCAAGTTTAAGAATGGTTATTTGTATCCCTTCGGGAATAACGGAAGTTGAAAAACGTGCTGTTCGAGATTCAGCAGAACATGCAGGAGCAAAAGAAGTGTATCTCATTCACGAGCCGATGGCAGCAGCTATTGGAATTGGAATTGATGTAGAAGAGCCAATGGGAAATATGATTATTGATATTGGTGGGGGTACATCTGAAATTGCGGTAATCGCTTTAGGAGGTATTGTTTGCGATAAATCTATCCGTATTGCGGGAGATGATTTTACAAATGATATTGAAGAATATATGCGCCGTCAACACAACATTCTTGTGGGTGAAAGAACTGCGGAACAAATTAAAATAGAAATTGGCGCAGCGCTTCCAGAAATTGACAATCCTCCTGCAGACTATGCGGTAAGAGGCCGTGATTTAATGACTGGGATTCCAAAAGAAATTATGGTTTCCTACACGGAAATTGCACATGCTTTGGATAAAACAATTGCAAAAATTGAAGAAGCCATTCTCAGCGCTTTGGAAATGACACCACCAGAGCTTTCTGCAGACATCTATAAGACAGGGATTTATCTTGCTGGTGGAGGTTCAATGTTGCGTGGCTTAGACAAAAGGATTTCTGCAAAAACTAAATTGCCTGTTCACATTGCAGAAGATCCACTTCGTGCTGTAGCAAGAGGCACAAGTATTGCACTCAAAAATATCCATAAGTTCCAATTCTTGATTCGCTAATGCCTTTTTTAAAAGACCATTTAAAATGAAAAAAAAATTCATTTTATTATTCTTATTCGCATTATTTTCATCAAGCTCTTTTGCGCAAAAGCAAAAATTTTTGACTTTAGATAGTTTATTTGATCTTTTAGAAATAAACGATCGGTTTATGGGAACACTTTCTATTTCTGAGAACGGAAAAATTATTTATAGTAAATCCATAGGAAAAGATGATGTAGCAAGCGGGAAACTTTCAAATAATTTAACAAAATACCGCATTGGATCTATTTCTAAAATGTTTACTGCCTGTCTTATTTTTCAAGCTATTGAAGAAAATAAAATAAGCTTAAAACAGACAATCCATCACTATTTCCCAAAAATCACAAATGCGAAGAAAATTACAATCGGTAATTTATTAAACCACCATAGCGGAATTCATAACTATACAAATGATACAAGCTACTTAAACTATTATACGACTTCCAAATCCCAAAAAGAAATGCTGGAGATAATTCAAGAAGGAGGTAGCGATTTTAAGCCGAATAGCAGAGCAGAATATAGTAATTCAAATTATGTTTTATTATCCTATATTTTAGAAAAAATTTATAAGAAATCGTACGAAGAGCTTTTATCTGCAAAAATTATTCAGCCTTTAAGCATAAAAAATACTTATTTAGGGACGAAACTTTCTCCAGAGAAGAAGGAGTGTTATTCCTACCGCTATTCTGGGAAATGGGAGCTTGAGAAAGAAACGCATTCTTCTGTAGCGATGGGTGCAGGAGGCCTTGTTTCTACCACAGAAGACCTACTAATTTTTATAACTAATTTATTTGAAGGAAAAATAATAACTGCTGCTAGTTTAGAACAAATGATGAAATTAGAAGATGGTTTTGGAATGGGGATTTTCCCTGTCCCCTTTTACGATAAGAAAGGATTTGGGCACACTGGAGGAATTGATGGATTTAGTTCTTTTCTTTACACATTCCCAGCAGAAAGTACTTCAATTGCTTTGACATCAAACGGTTCACGATTTGATAATAATGATATTGCTATTGCAGCATTAAGCGACTGTTTTGGCAAGCCATTTACACTACCATCATTTTATGCTGGAGCATTAACATCTTCGGATTTAGATAAATACCTCGGCACCTATTCAAATCCTGAAATGCCAATTAAAATTGTTATTACGAAAGATTCTCTCTCATTGATTGCCCAAGCAACAGGGCAACAGTCTTTTTCATTAGATGCTACAGGAAAAGATACTTTTGAATTTTCTGCAGCAGGTGTTAAAATAGAATTTATGCCAAAAGACAAGCTTCTAATCCTAAAGCAAGGTGGTGGTGAATTTACTTTTACAAAGCAGTAATGTCTGTAACTGATCAATTTAGATAAGACTTTATGGGAAAAGAACTTGACACTAAAAATCACTAAGAATAATTTTATAATTGATTGGACGCAATCGTACCAGTAAAATACTTGAATATTGAAAATCAAGAATTTAATCAAAGTGAGGGCTATTTGGTGAATATTAACGAAACTAACTTCGGCCTTGAATTTCTTGGTTTTAGCTACTGAACTGAAACTGTTAATTTTTAAAATTTCTGCAAGAACATTTTTAAAAAATTTAAGTTTCAGAAAGGAATTAAAATTGTTCGCTACGAGTTATAAATACATGTATAACAATAATTTGCGAACAAAAAGAAATTCAGAGCCTTGATTTTTTGATTCTTTTTCATCAAGGAAAAAGAATGGCAAAATGAAAATATTAGCTCAATTTGGGATTTTCATTAGGATTATAATTTTAAATATTGGTGGTAAGAAAGCGAACACTCAATTATTAATTTAAATTACCTTTGTAGAAAGCTAAAATCTAAACATGTCTGACGATAAAAAAATCATTTTTTCAATGGTTGGTGTTTCAAAATCCACACCTCAAGGAAAACAAATAATCAAAAATATTTATCTCTCCTTTTATTACGGTGCAAAAATCGGGATAATTGGTCTTAATGGTTCTGGTAAATCTACGGTAATGAAAATCATTGCAGGTTTAGATCAAGCTTATCAAGGAGATGTTGTTTTTTCACCGGGATATACAATTGGTTATCTTTCTCAGGAGCCTGAAATTGATGGCACAAAAACGGTGAAGGAAGTTGTAATGGAAGGCGCCCAAGACATAGTTGATATACTTAAGGAATATGAGGAAATTAATGCGTCATTTATGGACGAAGATATTTTAAATGATCCTGATAAAATGGATAAGTTGATAGCTCGTCAAGGTGAAGTTCAAGACAAAATAGATGCAACAGATGCGTGGGAATTAGATACAAAATTAGAGCGTGCTATGGACGCTTTGCGCTGTCCTCCGGACGATCAACTAATTTCAACACTTTCTGGAGGAGAAAAACGCCGTGTTGCACTTTGTCGCTTACTTTTGAGAAATCCAGATATTCTTTTATTAGACGAACCTACTAATCACTTGGATGCTGAATCAATTGATTGGTTGGAACAACATTTACAGCAATATAAAGGAACCGTAATTGCAGTAACTCACGACCGTTATTTCTTAGATAATGTTGCAGGTTGGATTTTGGAATTAGATAGGGGGGAGGGAATTCCTTGGAAAGGGAACTATTCATTATGGTTGGAGCAAAAAGGTGCGCGTTTAAAAGGTGAAGAAAAAACTGAATCTAACGGCAAAAAATGTTGGCTAGAGAATTAGAATGGGTAAGAATGAATCCTAAAGCAAGGCAAGCAAAAAGTAAAGCGCGACTTCAGAATTACGATAAAATGCTTTCCGAAGACTTGAAAGAAAAAGAAGATCGCTTGGAACTTCCAATTCCGAATGGTCCGCGTTTGGGTGCGAATGTGATTGATGCTCTTCATGTATCAAAAGGTTTTGGTGAAAAATTGTTATACGATGATTTGAATTTTAAAT
>RFSL01000063.1 GCA_009923965.1 Flavobacteriia bacterium
GTATGAATGCCCTGTGATCCATCCAATATCAGCTGTACACCAAAAAACTTCTTTTTCTTGGTAGTCGAAAACATTTTGAAAGGTATAGCCAGCATAGACCATATAACCTCCTGTACTATGCAACATACCTTTAGGTTTTCCAGTGGAACCAGAAGTATACAGAATAAACAAGGGATCTTCTGCATCCATAATTTCTGCTTCACAAATAGCAGAAACTTTTTGAAGTTCATCTTCCATGTAATTATCGCGTCCTGCAAGCATATTTATGGTCGAATGCGTGCGTTTTACAACCAAACATTTAGTGATGCTCGGACACGAAAGTAGAGCTTCATCAACGATGATTTTGAGATCAAGTTCTTTATTTCCGCGAAAGCCACCATCGGCGGTAATTATTAATTTACATGTACAATCTTGAATACGTGAAGCAAGAGCAGTTGCTGAAAAACCTGCAAAGACAACAGAATGCACAGCGCCAATTCTTGCGCAAGCTAGCACACTGATCGCCAATTCTGGAATCATTGGAAGGTAAATACATACACGATCTCCTTTTTCAATTCCATTTGCTTTCAACACATTTGCCATCTGTGAAACGCGAGCTTGCAATTCGGTGTAGGAAATATGCTGTGCTTTTTCCTTGGGATCATTGGGCTCGAAAATCAGAGCTGTTTGCGCTCCTTTTTCCGTTAAGTGGCGGTCCAAGCAATTAAACGATATATTGGTTTTTCCCTCTTGAAACCAGGAAAATTCAGCTTTTTCCATCTTGCAATCCATCACCTTTTTCCAAGGTGCGAACCAGTGGAAATTTTCAGCAATTTCTCCCCAAAAAGTCTCCGGTTTAATAAGTGCCTTTTCTATTGCACTTTGATAATCAAAAATATTTTTTAACTGATAAGGCATTATTTTTTTTTTTTTTAATTTTGTGAAACTTAGTTTATAAACTTAAAAAAAAAACATGAAAAACTTATTTATTTTAACAGTATTTGCTCTTCTAGCACTTACTTCTTGTAAGAAGGATTACACGTGTGAGTGTAAAGCTTAATTTGATGGAGTTTATTTTGCTTCAGAATCAACAACAATAAATGACACGAAAAGTAAGGCTAAAGATGAATGTGATAAGGGTGATGCGTCTGATTCTTCAACAGGAACTTTAATAGAATCAAAATGCGAAATCAAATAAATTAGTGTATTTAATTTTTAAAAGAGGCTTCGGCCTCTTTTTTTTGCTTTTATTAAGAATTTTTTTTATCCTTCAAGTACATTTTTAAGTTTATTTAAATCATATTTGTAGAACTTATTATAAAATAAAAAAAACATGAAAAAAATTATTTTGACAGGATTTGTACTTATAGGATTAACTTCTTGCCTGAAAGATTATACTTGTACTTGTAATCTTTCTGCCACAGTGAATGGTGTAACTACGCCATTATCTTCAGCCTCTGAAACAATAAAAGCTACTTCTTTAAGTAATGCCGGGAAAATATGTAATGAAGGGGATAATACAATTAGTGGGGTTTCAACTGACTGCGAGATCAAATAATTTTATTCTAAGTTAAATTTATTTAAAAGAGGCTTCAGTCTCTTTTTTTTGATTTTTATTAAGGTAAATAATTGTAAATATCTTCTACCTTTACTTGATGAACTGGAAAGAAGCAATTAAAACCTATTTCCCCGATATTTGGCAATATTTAGTCATCATATTGATCATGATTCTAGCCGCCATCTTTATACTTTAACCTTATGAAGTCATCTAACTTTTTTTTCTCAGTAATGCAAAAATTCTTTTTGGTTGGATTTTTGTCTCTTTTTCTTTACCTGCCAAACCAAACATTTGCGCAATTAAACGTAGATTCTTTATCACACATTAATTACCAGCAATTGCATGATGCAAACCTTAACGATGTTTGGGGTTACGTGGATGAGCTTGGCAATGAATATGCACTTGTTGGGACTTCTAAAGGAACTTCTATTGTCGATGTGACAGTTCCCACGAATCCTATTGAGGTGTTTTGGCTTCCCGGTTCTACTTCTATTTGGAGGGATCCCTCTTCACATGGAGATTATGCATATGTTACCACAGAGGCGGAAGATGGCTTGTTAATTATTGATTTGAGTCCTTTGCCACAAGCTACAAATTTAACGACAACGCTTTACACGGGCCCTGCAAATAATCCTTGGCAATCTGCGCACACCTGTTTTGTAGATGAGAATGGTTATGCGTATGTATTTGGAGCAAATCGGGGTAATGGAGGGGTAATTATTTTAGATGTTTTCACAAATCCAATGGCACCAATTGAAGTTGGCGACTTTGATAATTGGTATTGTCACGATGGTTATGTGCGAAATGATACCATGTATTTGGCAAATATTTATGCTGGATTTTTTAGTTTAGTGGATGTTAGCGATAAGGCGAATCCAGTATTATTGGGAACTAAAACAACGCCTAGCAGTTTCACGCACAATAGTTGGCCTTCAGATAACGGACAATATGTTTTTACCACAGATGAAATTTCTGGGGCTTTTATTGCCGCTTATGATATTTCAGATCCTACAAACATCGTAGAAGTTGACCGCATTCAAAATTCCCCTGGCTCTGGAATTATTCCTCACAATACGCATGTAAAGGGAGATTATTTAATAACAAGTTATTACTCCGATGGAATTGTTATTCACGACATTACTTATCCATATAACATGATTAAAGTTGCTGAATATGATACCTATGAAGGACAAACAATTAGTTACGACGGATGTTGGGGCGTTTATCCGTTTTTACCATCTGGAAACACTTTAGCTGCTGATATTACGAATGGCTTGTTTATATTAGGTCCAACTTATCAAAAGGCGGCTTACCTCGAAGGAATTGTAACCGATCAACAAAGTAACTTACCCTTAAATGATGTTTTGGTGAAAATTGTCGGTGATGATCAATCAGATTTAACAAATTCTGCTGGTTTTTATGCAACAGGGATTTTTTCTCCTGGAATTTATAATGTGACCTATGAAAAGGTGGGGTATTTTCCCAAAACAGAGAGTGTTACATTGATTCAAGGTCAAATAGTAATTCAAAATACCGAATTAGTTCCTATTCCTCCTTACAATTTAGATATTAAAGTTTATGAATTAGGAACTACAATTCCAATTTCAGGAGCACAAATAAAATTAATTCACCCCATGCTTGTTCATGAAGGTATTACTAATGGAATTGGAGAAGAGTCTTTAACTTTATATTACCAAGATGGTACTTTTTATACTATTCAGGTTGGAAAATGGGGATTTGTTACTTCCTGTTTTGATATGCAACTAGATTCTTTAACGGGTTCAATAATCGTGTATCTTGAAAAAGGATATTACGATGATTTTGAATTTGATTTTTCTTGGACAATCATTGGAAATGCTACAACAGGACTTTGGGAACGTGGAATTCCTAATCCAACAAATAATACAATGATTGGAACAGATGCACCTTATGATTGTGGATTAATTGGTTTTGTAACAGGAAATGCTGCAAATTTTAATCCAGATTTCGACGATGTTGATGAAGGTTACACGACTTTAATTTCACCTCAAATGGATTTAACTTCACTGAGTAATCCTCACATTAATTTTGCTAGTTCATTTTTCTGTTATCATGGTCCAGGTCAGTTTGATGATACCCTAAAAGTTTTTATATCTAATGGTTCAACAAGTGTTTTACTCGATCAGATCGGTGGTCCCCAGGGAAATGAAATGAGTTATTCTTTTCAAAGTATTCCGATAAATGGTTTGCTAACGATTAATAATACAATGCAAATTTCTGTTACTATTTCAGATGAAAATCCAAATATCAATATCACTGAAGCTGCTTTTGATCATTTTTGGGTAAGTAATTTTTCTACTGCAGAAATTTCAGAAAATACCAAAGAGGAATTTAGTTTGTATCCGAATCCTTCTAATGATAAAATTACAATTGAAAACGCTGAAATAGATAGTTATGTCCATATTCGGGACTTAAATGGAAAAGTTCAAAAGAAGATTCAAGTTTCAGTAAATAAAATGGAAATTGATCTACAGTCCTTATCTGCCGGTATTTATATTATTCAAAATTTAGGACAATCCATTCGTTTTATAAAATTGTAGAAGACAAGCAACTTCAGTAAAACATTCTTCGAACGAAATATAAATCTTATTTTTGAGTTAAATTTGTTCTATGTATAAGTTATCGATTGTAATTCCATTGTTAAACGAAGCTGAATCTCTACCTGAGTTACATAGCTGGATTTATGATGTTCTTACCAAGAACAACTTGTCTTACGAGCTTATTTTAATTGATGATGGAAGTACTGATACTTCTTGGAATATAATTGAGGGATTAGCTCTAAAAGACAAGAACATCAAAGCTATAAAATTTCAAAAGAATTATGGGAAGTCTGCGGCTTTTCAAAAAGGATTTGAACTTGCAAATGGACAGGTTGTAATAACAATGGACGCCGACTTGCAAGATTCTCCTGAAGAAATCCCAGAATTGTATCGAATGATTGTTGAAGATAATTTTGACCTAGTTTCTGGATGGAAAAAAAATAGGCACGACCCTTTATCAAAAACATTACCAACGAAATTATACAATTGGGCAGCACGTAGAATAACTGGCATTCATTTGCACGATTTCAATTGCGGTTTAAAAGCATATAAACTTTCTGTTGTAAAAAGCATTGAACTTTATGGTGATATGCACCGTTATGTTCCCGCTTTAGCAAAATATGCAGGTTTTCAAAACATAGGAGAAAAAATTGTGCAGCATCAGGCTCGTAAATACGGAGTCACAAAATTTGGATTAAATCGCTTTTTAAATGGACCATTAGATTTAATGACTGTTGCATTTATGGGTAAATTTGGAAAAAAACCCATGCATTTTTTCGGTGGAATGGGAACGCTAATGTTTTTAATAGGTTTTGGACTTCTTTTATATCTTGGTCTTAATAAATTATTTTTTCATCAATCAGCACTTAAATTAGCGGAGCGTACAGAGTTTTATGTTTCTTTAGCAGCAATGATTATTGGAGTCCAATTTTTTCTCGTTGGCTTTGTTTCTGAACTAATTGGAAGAAACTCAAGTACACGAAATCAGTACCTTATTGAAAAGCAAATTTCTGAATGAGTTTAGATTGGAATATTGATTCTAGCTGGTCGCTTTTTCTCGATCGCGATGGTGTAATCAATGAAAGACCAATAAATGATTATGTTCTAGAATGGGAAAAGTTTCATTTTCGTCCAGATGTATTATCTTCTTTTGCAGCTTTATGCGCTAAATTCAGTCATGTTTTCGTAGTCACAAATCAGCAATGTGTTGCACTGAATAAAATCTCAGAAAGTGATTTAGAGAATATTCATTCCCAAATGCAAAAAGAAATCTCAAAGACTGGTGGTTTCATCACTAAAGTTTTTGCGGCAACTGAATTAAAAAATAAATTTAGTAAAATGCGAAAGCCAAACACAATGATGGCTCAAATGGCAAAAAAGGAATTTCCAACTGTGGATTTTAAGAAATCAATTATGGTTGGAGACACAGATTCTGATATTATCTTTGGAAAGAAACTCGGAATGAAAACTGTATTGATTTTAACTTCTGAAAAAACAAGTATAAAACCCGATATTTCATTAAATTCTCTTGCTGAATTAAGTACTTTACTATGAAGAAACTGCTTTATATTCTTGTACTTTTCCTTCCATTTTTGAGCTTTGCTCAATTGAATCAAAAAGATGCAAATGGAAAAAAACAGGGTGTTTGGCAAAAAAAATATCCAGGAAGTAATACTTTTATTTACAAAGGTCAATTTAAAGATGACAAGGCAATTGGAGAGTTTACGTATTATTATGAAAGCGGAAAGATAAAATCAGTTATTAAACACTTTCCAAATTCAAATCTATCGTTTGCAGTTTTTTATTCTGAAAATGAAGCAGTTTTATCAGAGGGCTTTTATAAAAATCAGTTAAAAGATTCTACTTGGTTGAACTTTACTTCTTCCGGAGCTATTTCAAGCAAAGAAAGTTTTTTGCAAAATCAACTGAACGGAGAAAAAATTATTTATTATATCGAAGGTCAAATTGAAAATGGTGTACTTATTCCTTTATCTATTTCAAATTATAAGAAAG
>RFSL01000064.1 GCA_009923965.1 Flavobacteriia bacterium
CAATATTACATCAACCTCTTAGAAACCGATCCATCTCAAGAAGCGTATGGAGACTCAATTGCAGTTTTGGGAATTGGCACTTTTTTAAACCATGCAAGAAATAGATTAAATGCAACTATTTTGAGTGTTTACCATACTGTAGAACATAAACTCTTCGCAGGATTCAAAAACAATGAGCGCAGTAAATATGTCAGTAAAATACTAAAATGGGGAACACAAATTCAAAAAGATGTTTTTAATGACGTTTTAAGTGAATGGAAAATGGTTGATTCCGCAGGCTATAGTTTACCACAAACAAATCAATCGAAACTTGAATTATTTGAAACAATAAAAGGAAATCTACAGCTACAGACATATCGAATTACGGGATTTATGCAATTTAATTCAACTTGGTCAACTCTAAAGAAAAATCAACTTGTTGAAATCAGTAAAAAAGTGAAAGTCAATGGCTCAAAAGAAAAACAAGTATTTACAGAAATAATTCGTGAAGCTTCA
Organism: Flavobacteriia bacterium; assembly: GCA_009923965.1. GTDB lineage: Bacteria > Bacteroidota > Bacteroidia > Flavobacteriales_D > Crocinitomicaceae > UBA952. Next base: position 496 of record RFSL01000064.1, read on the forward strand.
ACTAAGTTTGCTTTAGCTCTTGGGGTTAGAGCAGGATATACGAGTATCAATCAAGAATTATTTTTCACGCCAAGAATTTCTTTTACTTTTTTTCCTAATGCTTTCATGGTTAAAGACTCTAAAATTGCAAAAAGAAACATAAGTTATCGTTTTGCTTCAGGACTTTATTATCAACCGCCATTTTACAGAGAATTTAGAACTTTTGATGGAAACTTAAACTTGAGTGTTAAATCCCAAAAATCATTGCATTTTGTTGCAGGCACAGATATTTACTTCAATATGTGGGGAAGGGAAGTCCCATTTAAATTAACTTCTGAGATTTTCTATAAATATTTATGGGATGTTAATCCATATGAAATTGACAATGTAAGAACCCGCTATTTTGCTGAAAACAATGCTGTGGCATACGCTTATGGAATAGATGCTAATCTTCACGGACAATTTGTGGAAGGAATAGAAACATTCTTTAAAATTGGACTTCTTTCAACCAAGGAGGATATAAAAAATGATTGGTATAAAGAATACTATAATGCAGCAGGAGAAAGAATTATTTTTGGGTACAGCGAAGATCAACTTGTTGTAGACAGTGCAACAATTTATCCAGGTTATGTGCCACGACCAACAGACCAGTTTTTCACATTTGGCGCTTTAGTCCAAGATCAAATGCCAGGTCTTGAAAATTTTACTGTTCAAATGGGCATGCAATTTGGCTCTCGACTTCCATATGGTCCTCCTGATCATTCGCGTTACAAAGATACTTTGAGAATGAAATCCTATTTCAGAGTAGACCTTGGGATGTCATATGCTTTAATTTCAAAAAAATCGAAAAAACAAAATTTCTGGAACAAGAATTTTTCTGAAGCAGAAATATCATTTGAAGTTTTTAACCTTTTGGGAATAAACAATGTTCTCTCTAAACAATGGATTCAAGACGTAGAAGGAAAATATTATTCCATTCCAAATTATTTGACTTCTAGAAGATATAATTTGAAATTTATCCTCCGACTCTAAGCAACAGGTGCAAATAGAAATTTATTCGGAGAAACTAAATTTGTCTTTACTGCATACATTACAATTCCTGCAGTGTTCTTAACACCTAATTTGGCCATAATATTTTTTCGGTGCGTATTAACAGTATGCTTGCTTAAAAATAACTGAATAGCAATTTGTTCGTTCGTTAAACCCTCAGCAATCAAGATTATTATTTCATTTTCCCTTTCTGAAACAACAACAGCTTCACATGAAAAAGATTCAAAATCTAAGTCGTTTACATCAATATTTGCGCGCTGAATACTTTCTAAAATCTGACCACAAAAAAATTTGTTGCCATTTCCTGTTTCTTTCACTGCCATTAAAATCTCATTAACATCACAGTCTTTTTTTATATAGCTACTTATTCCAGAACGGAGAGCGTCTACAAGCGTTTGAGGACTTTGTTCTGCAGTAATCGCGACAAAACGAATTCGCTTATTTATACTTAAAACCTTTGGAATAATATCGATATTAAAACCACTAGAGGTATAATCTATCAAGACCAATGAAGTATCAAATGATTTAACTTGCGCTAGAAGTTCTTCACCATTATGAGCTTCACTAACAATTGTAATGGCTTTATCATTCGAAAAAATAGCGCGTAAACCAATTCGAATTAAATCATTACTATCTGCAAGAATTAAATTCATCTTATTTAGAATAGTTTTAAACAAGGCAAATATACTACTGAAATTTGACCTAAGCAAGATAATAGAAAAAAAGGTGCTTCCTAAATAAGAGCAACAAATCTGTATATTTGCAAAAAAGTAATTGGTGAGATGAAGACAATAATTGGAACAACTATTCAAGAGGCCATTCACTTATTAAAATCTGGAGAATTAGTAGCTATTCCTACGGAAACAGTTTATGGACTTGCAGCAAACGGATGCAATACAGCAGCTGTCAAGAAAATTTATGAAGCAAAAAATCGACCGAATTCCAATCCCCTCATTCTACATTTTGCAAGTATTGAGAAAATTAATCCTTATGTGCTTGATTTTCCACAAGAGCTCTTAAATTTAGCCAATAAATTTTGGCCAGGTCCCTTAACAATTCTTTTGAAGAAAAGTGAACTTGTGCCTAATGAAATAACAGCAAATCAAGAATTGGTAGCAGTTCGTGTTCCAAATCACCCCATGTTAAATGCTATTCTCCGTGAATTAGATTTTCCACTTGCTGCACCTAGCGCAAACCTCTACGGAATGGTAAGTCCAACAAAAGCTGAGCATGTTATGCAAGATCTAAATGGTAAGATTCCGTATATTTTAGATGGTGGCGCTTGTGAAAATGGATTGGAATCAACAATTATTGGCCTTCATGAAAAGAAAGTTGTTGTTTATCGCTTAGGCAGTATTTCTCTTGAGGACTTAACAGCGGAACTTTCTTATACCCCAGAATTAAAAAATACGAGTGAAAAACAAGTTATAACAAGCGGAATGGTAGAACATCACTATGCGCCTAAAACCCCGTTTTTTTTCTTTAATGAAACTAGTATTGATTATTCAGAGAAAAATAATGGCTTCATATTTTTTAAAGATAAACATCCCTCTATCGATGATAGTAATATGATAATTTTAAGTAAATCCGGAGATTTAAAGGAAGCTGCAGCTAATTTATACGACGCTGTGATAGAAATGGATAAGCTAGAATTTACGGCTCTTTTTATTGAGAGATTACCTGACTTCGGGCTTGGAAAAACGATGAACGACAGACTAAATCGATCTACTCTAAAATTTAGGACGTAAAAAAGCCTCCAAATGAAGGCTTAAAATATCTATCTATTTCTTGAAATTTTATTTCAAATGACGACCGTAACGATTTTTAAATTTATCAATTCTACCTGCTGTATCAACAAATTGAGCAATTCCAGTAAAGAATGGATGTGACTTATGCGAAATATCTAATTTCACTAAAGGGTATTCTTTTCCATCTTCCCAAGTAATAGTTTCTTTAGTAATTGAGCAAGAAGGGCAAACAAAAGAATAGTCGTTTGACATGTCTTTGAATACAACTAATCTATAGTCATCTGGATGTGTTTCTTTTTTCATTTTAATGTAATTACTGTTTGAAAATGGATTGCAAATTTACTTAAAAGTTTTTGAAATGCAATAATAATCTCTAATTAAATCCATTTCATTAAATCATTTTAACATTTACTAGGTGATAAATAGAATAAATCGCTTGAAAAACACAAAAAGAAAGTCCTATTTTTGAAGGATAATCTACCTATGAAGTTAACCAGGCCATATTCACTGCTTGAAATTAGCACCTTGCTTTCTTGTGAATTTGTTGGGGAAGAAAACCATGTTATTTCGGGTATAAATGAAATTCACATGGTTGAAATTGGGGACATTGTTTTCGTTGATCACCCAAAATATTATGATAAAGCATTTCAATCTGATGCTACTACAATAATTATTGATAAAATTGTTCCTTGTCCACCTGGAAAAGCGCTATTGATAATGGATCAACCTTTTGATGGATTTAATTTTCTAACGAATTACTTTAGTCCAATCGAAGAACCAAAAGAAGATAACCAAGCTTTTATTCATCCAAGTGCCATTATTTACCCCAATGTATATATTGGTAATAAAGTAAAAATTGGGGAAAATTGCCGGATTTATTCTGGTGTAAGCCTAATGGACAAAACAGAAATTGGAGAGAATGTAATCATTGGTGCAAATACTGTTATTGGACACAATGCTTTCTATTACAAGAAAAAAACTGCTTCGTATGAACGAATGCATACCTGTGGATTTGTCAAAATTGCCTCGGATGTAGAAATAGGCGCTCTTTGTACAATCGATGCAGGTGTAACTGGAGTTACAACTATTGGAAAAGGAACTAAAATTGATAACCAAGTTCATATTGGTCACGATACAAAAGTCGGCGAAAATTGCCTCTTTGCCGCTGGAGTTGGAATAGCTGGTTGTGCAACAATTATGAACAATGTAATCTTATGGGGTCAAGTTGGATGTGCTAGCAATGTTGTTGTTGGTGAAGCTGCAGTTGTTTTAGCGCAATCTGGAATTGCGAAAAGCTTGGGAGGTGGAAAAACATATTTTGGTTCACCATGCGCGGAAGCAAAAGAAAAATTTAGAGAAATGGTAGCACTTCGGCAATTACCAAAATTCATGAATGATCTTTAGTATGTCATTTATTAAAAGCTCAGATATTCAATATCAAATAGAATTGAAGGATGTAAAACTTCAAGCGTTACTTGAAATTACAAATGCAATCAATTCAAATTTACCAATCGAGCAACTATTGAATCTTTTTTCATTTATTTTAAAAGAACAATTAGGATTTAAGAAATTTATATTACTTCATCACCAAGAAGAATGGAATTGCTTAGTAAAAACTGGATACAAAGGGAAAATAGAGCTTAAAGAAGTAGAAAAAGACTTTGAACGATTTAAGGAAATCACGCTTGTAGAATCATCAACAAATACAATTATAAAAGAGTTTCAAGCAATTGTACCGGTATTTCACTTAAACAAAGCTCTTGCTTATTTATTGATCTCAAGTAGTTCGGTATCTCATGAATTGGAACCAAGTCATTTTTCTTTTACCCAAACGCTTGCAAATATTATTGCAGTAGCAATTGAAAATCAAAGATTAGTAAAGCAAAATATTATTAAAGAACGGATTTCAAAAGATTTGGAAGTTGCTTCTGAAATGCAGAAACTACTTTTTCCATCAGAATTACCCTCTAATCGGAAAATGGATTTATCTGCACGGTATATTCCTCGTCACGCAATTGGTGGTGATTATTATGACTTTATCCCTCTTGGAGATGAAGAATATATTATTTGTATTGCGGATGTTTCAGGTAAAGGAATTAGTGCAGCTTTGCTAATGGCAAACTTTCAAGCAACTATAAGAACACTTTTTAAATACCAGCGCTTCGAAATGACTTTTTTGATGGAAGAACTCAATAAAAAAGTAATGAAAAGTACAAAAGGAGAAAAATTCATAACTTTTTTCATAGCACACTACAATGCGCATACTAGAAAAATGAAATACGTAAATGCTGGCCATAACCAACCATTTTTACTTCATGGAAGAAAAATCACAGCTTTAAATGAAGGGTGTATCGGACTTGGAATGCTAGATGAATTACCTTACGTTAATGTTGGAAAATTAACCTTAAGTCCAAATACTACCTTTGTTCTCTATACAGACGGAGTTGTAGAATTAGAAAATAAAGATGGGGAGCACTTTGGAGTTAATCGTTTAATTGAAAACGTAAAGGCATATTCTACTTTAAAAATGGAAGATATGAATAACATTCTCTTTTCAAAATTAGACGAATGGAAAGGCGAATTGAATTTTGTAGATGATACCGCCGTTTTCAGCTGTAAGTTTTTCTAAAACTATTTAACAGGTTTAGAAAGCTTCATATTTATAGAAAAAACGTGTGTATAGTAGCCTGCATCTGCTGCTCCCATTCGCGTAAAAGCGTAATCTAATTTAAACCCCTTTATACCAATTCCAAGCCCGATATTAGGTTGAAAACCCCAATAAGAAGTTTTATCAATATTACTGAATTTTTGAAT
>RFSL01000065.1 GCA_009923965.1 Flavobacteriia bacterium
ATTGTTAGATCGTAACTATAACCAATTTTCATACTTTCAGTTGCCATACCTATTGAAAGTATAAATGCATCTCTATTTCTGTACCATACTCCAGAAGTAAAAATCCCATATTTTATAGATGTCCCTATGTTTAATTCTTGAAAGCCATTTTGATATTGATAAATTATATTAGGCATAATACTCGTTTTATTAGAAAATTTTCCTTTGTTTCCAATTTCTATAACAGCACCAATGTGACCAGTTAATCTTATAGGTAGTCTAGAACCCCCTAAAATTAGTGATTCATCAGGTCTATTTAAATGATTAGCAGCAAATCCAAAGGAAAAATTTTTTCCAAATCCAACAAGTCCAGCAGAGGCATCAAAAAAACCTCTCTGACCTCCTCTTGGAACATCACCTGTTTGGTATATAAAACCTCTTCTCGGGTCAATCATATCTCCAAATGTTAATTTATCCCAATCAAGAAATTTTTGAAAATAAGCAGCTTTGACACCAAACATAAGAGAAAATTTTCTATTTACTTTTAAGTTGTATGAATAAATCCCCCCCACCATACTAGTTTGAATCGTAGCCTGCCCTTGTTGGTCGTGCATGGCGATAATTCCTAAACCACCGTTTACACTTTTAGCATACGTATCGAAAGCAGCACAATATGTAACATAGTTCCCAGATAAACTTGGCCATTCGTTTCGATAATTTAGTGCAATTCTAGGACAACCACTTGAACCTGCTAACGCGGGATTTAAATATACTGGATTTGAATAAAATTGAGTAAAAGTAGGATCTTGAGACCTAACAATAAATGAATTTATCACTACAAATAGTAAGGATAAATAAATTGAATATAGACGATATATTTTCACAAACTTGAATTTTATGCAAGTGTTAATTTAAACGTATTTTTGCCTTCAAAGGTTACAAATATCGTTTATTTTTCAAATATATGCTAATTTAATTCGTTTTTTGCATAGTTCACTTTAAAACAGATATTTTTTATGAGGCGAAATGATTTAATTCTTTTTCTTTTTTTTGTATTTTCAAGTAATTATTTTATATCACAAGATATTTTATTAGAATTAAATTGGCAAAAACCAGTAAATCATTATTTAGATGGGAAGACCTATTCTATCCCTTCAATTGAAGGGCAAGAATCAAGCAATGGCAAACCAAATTATTTTTATTCAAAGTATTTAAAGAACAATTTCACCCCTTTACTAAAAGATGTATTATATGAATTAGCCCCAGACATTGATTTAAATCATTTTAAATCATTAAATATCCAGTTTCCTACTAATCTTGAAATTTCTTACCAAGTTACTAAAGCTGGAAATGATTATTATTTCGCAGTAAGTACTTTTCCCTATAAACTAATTAATAGTCAATTACATCGTGTTAAACAGTTGGTTTTTGAATTAACAGAAACTACAGTTATTGGTCATCAAAAAGACTTTGTTACCTCGTCAGTTCTTAAAGAGGGAAGCGGCACCTGGTATAAAATTGCTGTTAACAAAGATGGTATATATAAATTAGATAAAAATTTTCTTGAATCTTGTGGTATTTCCACAAATGGGTTGAATCCTGCGCACATTCACATTTATGGAAATGGCGAGGGTGTATTACCAGAATTAAACTCAAGTCCTAGAATTGATGATTTAGCCAAAAATGCACTATTTATTCAAGGAGAAACTGATGGCAGTTTTGACGCTAATGATTACATACTTTTTTATGGATATGGACCACACAGATGGTTTGCAAATGGAACAGCTGAATTTGATCGAAAACAAAATATTTATTCTGATAATTCGTATTATTTTATTAACATTAATTCTACAGAAACACCTTTACGAATAGAAACACTACCTGAAATACAGGAAGTTGCTAATGCTGAAATTTCTTCCTATGACTACAGAGATGCTTATGAAAACGATTTAGTTAATTTATTGGGTGGAGGACAGCGCTGGTATGGTGAATTATTTGATGTCGAATTGGAAAAAACATTCACTTTTACAATTCCAAATATCGACACGAGTCCAATTAGATTTAAAACTGCCATTGCATCAAATGCAACAAATTCAGCTGGCACGGCTCAAAATTATAGTATTAATGGCTTGACTTTAAGTGAAACCCCGTTACCAAGTATAGGCAGTGATTTCGCGCGTTCTACCCAATCTTTTCAGTTGATAAATCCGGTCTCTACTTTACCATTTAAGATTAAAATAACGCGTAATAGTCCAAATACATTGACATATTTAGATCGTATTGTTTTAAATACAAAGCGTAAACTTGTTTTTTTTGGGACGCAATTTGGATTTAGAAATTTAAGCCCTCAGGATTCACTTGAACTTGTTTCGTATTCCACTTCAAACTTTCCAAGTAATGGATTTATTTGGGATATTTCTGATCGACAAAAACCAAAAAAGATTTCAGGAACATTAACGGGTACAACTTACAATTTTAAAACATATAATATTTACAGAGAATATGTAGCTTCTAATGGTTCCTCTTATTTTACACCTGAAAAAGTTGGTCCAGTTCCAAATCAAAATCTACATGCTTTAGCACAAGCAGATTTTTTAATAATTACACATCCAGATTTTTTAGCGCAAGCAAATCGATTGGCTGATTTACATCGAGAACAAGGATTGAGTGTTCATGTTGCAAGAATCGACGAAGTTTTTAATGAATTTAGCTCCGGTGCACAGGATCCAACAGCAATCCGAATGTTTGCCAAGATGTTTTACGATCGTGGTGCTTTAGCACCCTCTACGAAGCCAAAATATCTCTTACTTTTTGGCGATGGAACTTATGATCCTAAAAATCGCGTTCCGAATAATAATAATTATGTGTTGACCTATCAAGTAGAAAGCAGTGAAAATCATATAGATGCGATGGTTACAGATGATTATTTTGGGATGTTAGATGATAATGAAGCAATTTTAGCTGTAGATTTATTAGATATCGGAATAGGTCGAATTTTGGCGAGCAATTTAACTCAGGCAAAGCAACAAGTAGATAAAATCGAACATTATATGAAAAATGGATCTGCCTTATTTACTGGAGGCGGAAGTTCATGTTGTTTAGGAGAATCAAGTACTGATACTTATGGAGATTGGCGAACAAAATATGTTCAAATTGCAGATGATGAAGAAGGCGGATATTTTATTAATAATGATACCGAGCCTCAGTACAATAATGTAAAAACTGATCATTTTGAGATGAACTGTGATAAATTATACATGGACGCATATCCTCAAGAAACTTCAGCTGGAGGACAAAGGTATCCTGAGTTACAAAATGCAATTACAGACCGTGTGCAACGCGGAGCCCTAGTTGTTAATTATGTTGGGCATGGCGGTGAGGTTGGATTAGCTGAAGAGCGGGTTGTAACGATTCCTCAAATAAATAGTTGGACAAATATCAATAAATTACATTTGTTTGTTTCTGCTACCTGTGAATTTACAAAATATGATGATCCAGCTAGAGTTTCTGCAGGAGAATTGGCTGCATTAAATCCTACAGGAGGAGCAATTGCGTTAATGACAACTACAAGAGCTGTTTATTTCAGTGTCAATACAACTACAGGATTAGCTTTTTACAATAATGTTTTTGATCGTAATCCTGACGGCTCGCCTTTAACTTTTGGCGAAATTGTGAAACGAACAAAGAATGCATCCGGAAACAGTAATAATAAGAGAAGTTTTACATTGATCGGAGATCCAGCCTTAAAGATTGCTTTACCAACATTTAAAGTTATTACGGATAGCATTAATGGAAAAAGTCCTTTGATTGACTTAGACACTTTAAATGCCTTGAGCAAAGTTAGAATCAAAGGTCATTTGGTAGACAACTCAGGTTCTTTAATGTCTTCCTTTAATGGATTTTTATCACCTTCTATTTTTGATAAGCCAAAAAAACAAAAAACTTTGGGTCAGGACGATAATTCTCCTGAAATAGAGTATGAATTGCAGCGAAATATTATCTATAAAGGAAAATGTTCTGTGGTAAATGGTTTTTTTGATTTTTCCTTTGTAGTTCCAAAAGACATCACATTGAATATTGGGCGAGGAAAAATAAGTTATTATGCTTTTGGTCAAGGAATTGATGCAATAGGAGCCGACACAAATTTTAGAATTGGGGGAATTGATCCAAATGGAATTAATGATGATATTGGTCCAGATTTAGAGTTGTATTTAAATGATGAAAAATTTATAAGTGGCAGTATTTCCGATGAGAATCCAGTTTTGTTTTTAAAAGCATTTGATGAAAATGGAATTAATACTATTGGCAATGGCATTGGCCATGATATTGTTGCAATTTTAGATGGAAAAACTTCTGATCCATTTGTTTTAAATGACTATTATACTACAAATCTGAACGATTATAAATCTGGAGCGGTTCGCTATCAATTTAAGGAATTATTGGCTGGAGAACATACACTTGAAGTAAAAGCTTGGGATGTCAACAATAATTCTTCCACTGCGCGTTTAAATTTTTCAGTCCGAGAAAAGCAAAAGCCTAATATTGAGCGTGTCTATAATTATCCAAATCCATTTACAACTAAGACTGAATTTATGTTTGAGCATAATCTTTCATGTAGTAGTTTAGATGTTCAAGTTCAAGTTTACACTGTTTCAGGTAGACTTGTAAAAACGATTAATAAGTACATTACTAGCAATGGTTTTCGTGAATCTGGAATAGAATGGGATGGATTAGATGATTTTGGAGATCGATTGGCAAAAGGAGTTTATATTTATCGACTCAAAATAAGTAATTCAGAGAATCAAAGTTCTGAAAAAACAGAAAAATTGGTTATTTTACGTTAGCAAACAATATAAAACAGCATTTAACGTATTTATATATCAGTTTATCAATTAATTTCATGAAATACATCAGCTTTTTTATTTTTATTACAAGTCTATCATTTTACACTTTTGCTCAAGCACCTAACGGAGGAGGGTCAGGAGTCACGGATAATGATCTTCAATTGAATACAATAACAACTGCATTGCCATTTATGGCAATAACGCCAGATTCAAGAGCAGGAGGAATGGGAGACGCAGGTACTGCATTAAGTCCAAGTTCTACATCCATCTATTGGAATACATCTGTATTGAGTTTCGCGAAACAAAAATCTGAAATCAGCATGTCCTACACACCTTGGCTAAGGCAACTAACAAACGACATCTCTTTATCCTATCTATCTGCTTATTACAAGATTAACAAAACACATACAGTTGGAGGCTCCATGCGTTATTTTAGTCTAGGAGAAATTACTTTCACAGATGCCTCAGGAAACGTATTACGTGATGATAAACCAAGTGAATTTGAATTAACTGGCGCTTATGCTTTCCGCTTGGCAAAAAGATTTAGTATTGGTATAAATGGAAAATTTGCATATTCTAATCTAACTGGAGGAATACCAGTTGCTGGAGTAAATACAAAAGCAGGAATTGTAGGAGCAACAGATTTGTCTTTCACGTATTTAAATGATGATGCAAAAATAGGTAAGACTAAAGGAGTTTATATTTTTGCTATTACCTTTAATAATATCGGAAATAAAGTAGCTTATTCTGAATTGTCTCAACGAGATTTTATTCCGATGAATTTAAAAATTGGAATTGGTTAATATTTATTAACGGACGATTGTTTGGGACAACCACACAGATTCATCATGGTACGTATGTAATTCGCTACTCCTTCCCCCCAGAAAATTTAGAAATTTCTTTGAGGTCGCCAGCTCATGTGTGTGCACTCTGTGAACGCGGAATTGAGAATTTACTAGTCAGGGTCCACAGCTGAGATGGCAAAGAAGGTAAATTTAGCATCTGACGTCTCGATTATGTCTGGATTAAATTACGCAACAGGCGTACAACGACTAT
>RFSL01000066.1 GCA_009923965.1 Flavobacteriia bacterium
GCAAAAGAATTAGTAGCCGATATTGTAGTACTGAACGATAGTAGGAACAAAAATCTTTTGTCGCGAATAATTGGAGATGACCGCGCTCATTTGTTAGATGTTTGCGATAGAACAATCTTTTTCTGTCAGCTAGACAATCCTTCTGTTTCCTACGATAAAGTAATAGTAATTGCACCGCCACTTTCTGAATTAGAAGCTAATTTTGCTCTTTGGGTTGAAAGAGTAATACGCTTAGCGCAAGAACTTACTATTTCAATTGATCTTTTCGCAAGTAATGCTACACATGAGCGCTTTGAAAAAGTTGGATTAGCAAATAAATTAGATTTTAATATTCATTTTCAAGAAATAGAAAATGTAGATGATTTCTTTTTATACTTTGACAAAAAAGACCATGGAATAATTGTTTTTTGTGGAGCAAGAATTGGTTCTGTTTCTTATGATTTAGGAACTGAATCTTTTGCTGACAAAATTGAAAAAGCGTGTCCAAACAATGATACTATTTTTATCTATCCAGGAATGGAGCTAGATAAGATGAATGAAAATTATAATGATATTTCTTCTACTGCAATTAATGCTGGAGTAGAAACCATTCAAAAAATTGGAAGAGAAGTTGGAAATATATTTAAAAAATCAAGTTCCAAAAAATCAAAGTGATTTTTTTCTATGAAAAAACAAACAACTGTAATTTTTTATTTTCTCAGTGCATATATCCTATTACAATTTATTTGGTGGGGTTTTCACCTCATTCAGCTTAGCCAAAATACTGCTAACACAGATGAACAAGTAAATCGAAGGGTTTTAATGATTTTGGGAGAGGGTTCGGTTTTTATACTCATTTTACTTCTTGGGCTTTACAAAATCCGAAGTGCGATTAAAAAGGAATTTGAACTTTCCGGAAGACAGTCAAATTTTTTACTTTCAATTACCCACGAGTTAAAAACTCCTATTGCTTCTAGTAAACTACTTTTACAAACACTCCTAAAACGGGAGTTAATTGAAGAGAAAAGGAATGAATTAATCACTAAAACCTTAAATGAAAATGAACGCTTAGAAAATTTGATTGATAACATTCTCAATGCTTCAAGAGTTGAAAATAATGCACTTCAAGCTGTAAAAACTGAAATCAACTTAGCAGAATTAAGTATAAAAATTATTAAGCGCTTGTCCTTGAAAAGTGTAACTAGTGAAATCCAAGCAAATACAATTGTAAAAAGTGACGTATTTATGCTAGAGACAATTATCGAAAACTTAATCGAAAATGCTGTAAAATATTCCGGGACTAATCCCTGTATAACACTTTATTCTTTTCAAAATGAAAAAGAAATAGTTTTTGGCGTAAAAGATCAGGGTCCAGGAATTCCCTTGACTGAAAGAGAAAATATTTTCACTAAATTTTACCGTATTGGCAATGAGGAAACAAGAAGTGCTAAAGGAAGTGGCTTGGGTTTATTCATTGTTTCTGAATTTGCACGATTAAATGGCGGTTCTATTCAATACAAAGAAAATTTACCAAAAGGGGCGGCTTTTGAAGTAACTTTACCCTTATGACAAAACACATTGGACTTATAATTTTAGACGGTTGGGGTCTTGGAGATGGTACAATCTCAGATGCAATTGCACAAGCTCACACGCCATTCATGGATGAACTCCTTCTAAAATATCCAAATGCAACATTAAAAACATTCGGCGAAAATGTTGGATTGCCAGACGGACAAATGGGAAACTCTGAAGTGGGCCATTTAAATATTGGTGCTGGGAGAATTGTATACCAAGAATTAACACGCATCAATAAATCCATACGAGAAAGGGATTTTTTTAGCAATAAAGTGCTGCTAGAAGCAATGGCGGAAGTCAAAAAAAGAAATTCAAAACTTCACTTGATTGGATTAGTATCAAAAGGCGGCGTTCACAGTTCGCAAGAACACTTATATGCCTTATGTGAATTAGCGAAAACACAGCAAATTGAAAATGTTTACATCCATGGTTTTACAGATGGTAGAGATTGTGACCCCAATAGTGCAGAACACTTTTTTCAAGAATTGGAAGAGCAACTAACCTTAAGTACTGGAAAAATTGCAAGCGTATGTGGAAGATATTTTGCAATGGATAGAGACAATCGCTGGGAAAGAATAAAGAAAACATATGACCTTTTAGTTAATGGAAAAGGAGCGAGATTTAATACCGCCAGTGAGGGAATTATAGCCTCCTATATTTCGAATATAAGTGATGAATTTATTGAACCTTTTATTGTAGATCCTAAAGGAACAATTTGCGATAATGATGTAGTAATTAATTTTAATTTCAGAACTGATAGACCAAGAGAAATCACCATTGCTTTAAGCCAAAGAGCAATTCCGGAATTTGAAATGCACCCCTTGGATTTGTACTACTGTAGTATGACAAATTACGATTCAAGTTTTAAAAATATACACGTAGCTTTCGAAAAAGATAATTTAAAAAATACCTTAGGAGAAGTTATTTCCAATATGGATCTCTCACAAATTCGTATTGCAGAAACTGAAAAATATCCGCATGTCAGCTACTTTTTTAGTGGCGGTAGAGAAGAAAAATTTCGATTGGAAGAACGCATTATGGTGAACTCACCAAAAGTTGCAACCTACGATTTACAACCTGAAATGAGTGCTATTGAGCTAAGTGATAAAATCATTCACTATATGAAAGATAAACAGCCCAATTTTATTTGTCTAAATTTTGCAAATCCAGATATGCTTGGTCATACAGGAGTGTACGACGCTATTGTAAAAGCGGTGGAAAAAGTAGACCAATGTTTAAAATCTGTTGTTGAAATAGGCCTTGAACTTGGTTATGAATTTTTAGTTATTGCTGATCACGGAAATGCAGATTTTGCACTAAATGAAGATGGAAGCCCAAACACTGCACATAGTTTAAATCCTGTGCCAATTATTTTAGTGACTAAAGAAAAAGAATTAAAGCTTTCAGATGGTATTTTGGCAGATGTTGCACCAACAATTTTAGACCGTTTACGCTTAGCGGCTCCAATTGAAATGACAGGAAGTACACTGGTAATAAATAACCAATAAAAAGTAAACTACATTTTAAACTGGTAATCTTTATTAACCTTGACTGTCTCATAATCCTTTCGGTCAAAAGAAAATAATGTCGCAGGTCGATGCTTTACATTTTTTTGTTTTTCATCATGTGCAAGCATTGGAACAGACTTTATTTTTTTTCTAAAGTTTGCTTTATCCATATCAACTTCAAAAGCAAATTCATACAGACTTTGCATTTCATTGAGGGTAAAACGCTCAGGCAACATGTCAAAACAAACAGGTTCCGTTTTTAATTTCTGAATTAAAAGCTCGTAGGTGGAAGAGAGAATATGACTATGGTCAAAAGCTAAAGTTGGAATTTCATCTAAGGAAACCCAACTTACTTCCTCAGCCCATGAAGACGCTTTTACTTCAAAATCATCTATTCGAACCAAGGCAAAATAGGCAATAGTGATAACACGACCTTGCGGATGCCTATTCGGATTTCCAAACGATTGAGATTGATGCATTTGAACCTCTTTCATGCCTGTCAATTCGAACAATACCCTTTGTGCAGCCTGAGGTAAATCCTCATCAGGATAGACTAAATCTCCAGGAACTGCCCAGAAATTTTCGTAAGGTTCCATGGCGCGTTTTATTAACAAAGCTTTTATTTTACTCCCCGAAAAGCCAAAAATTATACAATCTACAGAAAAAGCGGAGGTAAAAAAATCTGAAAATTCAATACGATACATCATAGTTAAAGAGATTCCTTTATTTAATGTGCAGATCCAGATGTAGAAAAATCGGTGATTCCTTGTTTTTTAAGTTTTTTGTTTACACTCCAAGCAAAGAATAATAAATAAGCAAAACAAAGAACTCCAAGCCAATAAGAATGTTGAATGCCCAATAAATCGTTACTAGCAAGTGCGCCTTGTGCAGTTGAAATAAATCCACCACCCATAATCATCATAATTAATAAACTTGATGCTGTATTTGTCTTTTCTCCTAAACCAGCAATACCAAGTGTAAATATACAAGGCCAAAGCGTACTACAAAATAAACCTACAGAAATAAAGGCAAATACACTTGTCATTCCGGAAGAATAAATTCCAATAATCAAGGCTAAAATTCCTAGCGCGGAATAAATCATAATTTGATTCACTGGATTACCCTTACTTAATTTATCAGCAATAATCAATAAAATAACAATACCAAGATATGGATATAATTGCGTCAAAGAATTTCCTGCGATCCAGTTAACGCATAAGAAAATACCAAAAGCTGCAAACGGTAAAATAAAACCTAATAAGGATTTTAATTTCTCAGTAAGATTAAATGCTCCTGCAGCAGAGGTCCAACGACCAATCATTAAACTTGCCCAAAATAAAGAAACAAAAGGGGCAACGGCACTTTCTTCAGTTCCCAATTTTTGCTTCATAAATTCAGGGAGATTACTTGCTGTAGAGACCTCGACGCCAACGTAAACAAATATTGCTATCATTCCTAAAAGGACTTGCGGGTACTTCAATGTTGCCATAATATTTCCACCACTATTTTCAGTTTCTTCAGTAAGTCTATCTGGAACAGAAGAAAATTTAAAAAATATTGCAGCAATTACAAATGCAGCACCAAGAAAAAGATAAGGAGTTTGTACTGCTTGTAAATTTAAAGTCGTCGTTGCACCAGAGGATAAACCGCCAAAAATGGCAAACGAAACGATTACAGGTCCGATGGTTGTTCCAACATTATTAATGCCACCAGCTAAACTTAAACGCATGTTTCCTTTTGATGGATCGCCCATTTGTATTGCTAGAGGATTGGCTGCAATTTGTTGTAAAGAAAATCCTAAGCCTACTGTAAATAGTCCTGAAATTAATAAAGGGAAAGAGGCATTATTTGAAGCCGGGATAAAGAGTAAAGTCCCTAAAGCTGATATAATTAATCCCAAAGCCAAACCATTTCTATATCCAATAACATTTAAAATATCTCTTTTCAATAAAGAGGAAATACCAAAATACATTAAGGATCCAACAGTATAAGCAATATAGAAAGCTAAAGAGATCAATTGCGATTCAAATTGACTTAAGGTCAATGCTTTCTTAAAAACAGGTATTAAAATGTCATTACTAGCAGCAACAAAACCCCAAAAGAAAAAGATTGATATGAGTGTGGCGAAAGCCCCAATGTTTGTTTTTTTCACGATTAAATTTTTAAATTAAGGTACAAAATACAATAATTAAAAAACTTAAACTGCCTCCTTTGTAGATTTTTTTTCAACAACTTTAATCGAAAGCATCTTTTCTACTGCTTTTACAATGGCTTTTGCATCAAAGCCACAATCTTCCCAAAGTTCTTCTTGTGTACCATGGTGGATATATTCATCTGGAATTCCCAAACGAACAATCTCGGAATTATATTTTTGATCGACCATAAATTCAATAATGGCAGAACCAAATCCTCCCATCAAACAGCCATCTTCTATCGTAATAACTTTTTTAAATTTTGTGAATACTTCGTGCAAAAGAACTGCATCTAAGGGTTTTACAAAACGTAAGTCATAATGTGCAATAGAAATTCCTGCTTCTTTCATTAAAGCAATAGCTTCCTGAGCGAAATTTCCAGGGTGACCAATACTTAAAATTGCAATGTCTTCGCCACTACAAACTTTTCGGCCTGTTCCGACTTTGATTTCTTTAAAAGGAGTTTTCCATTCTATCATTACGCCATTTCCCCTCGGATAGCGAATCGAGAAAGGACCTTTGTTATCTAATTGTGCTGTATACATTAAGTTGCGCAATTCTTCTTCGTTCATTGGTGC
>RFSL01000067.1 GCA_009923965.1 Flavobacteriia bacterium
TTCCTTGGAAATCAATTATTTGATATGAAGATATAGTTGTAGCATCCACATGTAAATTTATTTCATCCTTGCTTGGATTTGGATAAGTAATAAATCCATTGTTTAATAATTCATTAATAGATGCCTCACACGCTAATGGTTCATAGGTCATATTTGAAAAATTAACAAAACATGCATAATCAATACTATCAACAAATGGATTTCTATTATTTTGAAGAGAGTCAACAAAATCATTTCTTGCAATTTCCCAATTATCTGGCGGATCTTGAAAATGCCACTGCTTTAGTAAATATTGATTTTGATAACTTGGTAATGCCCAGCTATTTCCGCTAATGGTTGTATAGCAAATTGCTTCATACATCATTGCTCTTGCCGCATCTCCTTTGTGTTCGTCTCTTGGTTCGAAGACAGTCTGTCCATTTGCATCAGTTCCAAATTTAGATCCTAAATAAGTTGATGTTACATTTACAACAATACCTAAGGCATTATTACTCCGTACAATATTTACATCATTTAAATTCGTAGGAAATAAATGGTGATAATCGCTATATTCTGGTAAAGCAGTTGCAGGATTTGTAGGCATCCAACTATGACAGTAAGTATGCTCTCGGCTATAACCATTCGATGTCCAATCAAAAGGTTCAGTATAAATTTTATTTTCTCCGCTATAAACGCAGGTTACGACTCTTCTATCTAATGTTGTATCTCGCGCTTCAAATGAATAAATCATGGTATTGGCGTAATAGCTATAATATTGTACTTGATGAGGATTTACCAAAGCATGTAAATTATTCGCAAATGAGGAATTCCCTGTGTTTAAAGTACTATAATAAGATGCAGGAAGCATTGAGGCAGGAGTTGTACTATTTCCTAACAATGGAGCCGTTGTATTATAGTTCCTAAAATTATTGGGGCCATTATAAGTATAAACAGCAAAATAATAAGTTGTTCCTGCAATAATATTATTTGGCGTAAAAGACGTTGAATTTCGGCTAAAAACAACCTGTGCATCACCAACAATGTCGCCTCTTTGATAAACTGTTCCATCTACAGGCACTCCCGTTATTGGGGAACCTTTTTTCCTCAGCACAAGATAACCATCAACAGCTGCTGTTCCTGTAAAAGAAGCATTTATTCTGTATGTTTTTACATTTGAGAAAGCTAAATTAGTAGCTTGTGAACTTGGTTCTGTTGCAAGAGTACCTCCAACACCATATAAATTTACGATATAAGAAGCTTCATCTGCATCATTACTTGCAATCGTTAAAACTGCAGTCCTGGTTCCAGAAGCAGCGGGTGTAAAATTTAAAACTAAATTACCGGTTGCTGTAGCTAAAACAGTTGAAGGAAAAGAAGCAACAGAAAAATCAGCTGCATTTGTTCCAGAAATTGTAGCTGAAGCAATATTCAATGTATTTAAAGTTCCAAGATTCTCAATTATAAAGGTTGTAGGGGTCATTGTTGCAACTGGAGAACTTGCATAATAAGTTCCGCCAGAAACAATTGTTGTTGCTCCTTGTTTCACATTAATTTCTTGTGCAGGTGTTGCTGCGCCAACAGTTATATTTACATCGTCAACCCCGATATTTCCAGTAACTTTATTCGTATAGATAAAGCGGATAAATCTTGTTGTTGCTAAAGGCACATCTGTAAACATTGTATAAGTTGCACTCGGCGGTGAAGTATGAGAATGTAAGGTTGTCCATACAGTTCCTAAATTCGATTCTTCAACAGTAAAGGTGCCCCCAGCAAAACTATTTCCTGTAAGATAATAAGTTAAATTTCCAGCATTGCTATTAAAGTTGATAAGCAAGTAATCTCCTGTATTGTCAAATTTCATGGCGGGAGCTGTATTTCCAGAAGCAGCATAAAACATAGTTCCAGATTCACTCCAGCCTGTCGGGAGAATTGAAGTTGTAAAACTCCAACTTGTTGGTAAAACAGCTTGAGTATTTCCCATAAAACTTAGTAGAACTAATAATACGGTAAAGTCGATATTTTTTTTCATGTTATTTATTTATTTATTTATTTATTTATTTATTTATTTATTAGAACCCAACTTTGAGTCCCATACTAAACCTTCTTCCCATTCCAACAAATACTGTTGAAGTAGCGCCATTAAAGTTAGCACCATTTTGTGCATCTGAAATATAAATAGTATTAGCAATATTCATCATTCCACCAGTAAAAGTAAAATTTATTTTTTCATAGGTGATATCGTAACCAAAGTTTAGATCTAAAAGTCCATAGCTTGGCATTTTCCATGATTCTCTGTTGATATTCTTACCTGTTAGCGCAAGTGGATCAAAATTTGAATAGTTTTTATCAAAATAGGTGAATCTTAATTTAAAATATAGATTTTTAATGATTTCATAGCGAAGACTAGTCCCTAATTGCACCTGAGCAGCATCGCCAACATGCACATTGTCTGCGCCAAAATAAAATGAAGTAACTATAATATTATTATTATCAACAATATTTACAAGTGTTGAGTCTTTACTGTTTGTTATTGTTTTCCAATCTCCAAGAGACACCAAACCTTCAAAATCAAGATTTGGTAAAATTTTATAAATAAAATCGATTTCAATTCCTCTGTGAAGTGCGTCTAATCCATTGATGTTGTATGAAAATGTTCCATCAGGGGTAACAACCGTTGGCGTATTTTGTGGTGGTTTGTTTCTCCATAAAGTGTAATACATATTTAAATTAGAAGAGAATCTTTTACTCTTGTGACCATAACCCAATTCAAAAGATGAAACTTCTTGATTTTTTATTTGCAAGAATTCTATGTTGTTATTATCAAATACAGCATTCATTTTTGGAGCAATGCTTAAATATCCCAGGTTACAAAAAATATTTTCATGTGAATTGATATTGTAATTCATCCCAGCTTTAATTGTTGCTCCCGAAAACCATTTTTGATCAGTAGTTGCAAATCGTGCTTGAGTTGAATTATTGTTGTATGAAACACCATTATAAACTAGTGTATCACCATAACCAACGGCTTGAACCAATGTTGTATCTGAAAGCACAAGATCTTTCTTCTTAAAGTAATCAGTTCTTTGATAACCAGTCATATTGAATGAGGAGGTTAAAAAAGAACTCCATTTGTCTTTCTTGTATTCAATTTGTCCAAAAAACCCTGCCCATTTTACAGTTGCATCGTTGTGATAAGCAATTTTATCTCCAACACGTTTCATATAATAAGATGTATTTCCTGCGCCTACTGGTTGATTTTGATTATCAGAATCGATTGCGTAGTCTCCACCCATTAGATCATAAACTGATTGGTAATGTGCTCCTTTGTAATACCGTGCATCAACTCCAAACATACTTGAAAGACTATTGCTAAGCTTATAATTAAATGTTGACAATAGACCAAACCACTTATGATCGTTATTTTTTGAGCTTAAATAATTACTCGACGCATGCTCAGTATCACTGGGATAATCTAAATTTATTTTATTGAGATCGTAAACCCCTTGAATGTCATACAAGCCATTTGTTGAATCCCTATCCGCTAAAGTAGTTTTCATTTGGGTGCCTCCACCTTTCCCAATTGAAACATAGGTTACAGTTGTGAGATTTATTTTTTCATTTGGGTTGTATGAATGTGTAAGATTAAACTGAGGTTTATGAAAGAAATTAATTTTCTCATTAAATTCTTCTCCATTTAACATCCCGTAATTGGGATTGTAGCGAATACCTCTTGCTCCTTGCGAAGTAGTTGTAAACTGTGAACTACTTACTAATGCTATTGAATCCAGTGATTGTTGGTAATTTATCCCAGATCTTTCAGCTAATCCTTTATCTATAACTGCTATTGGTAAACGAGTAGTTCTTTGACCATGTGACTGGGGAGCGCCATTCACACCAAAGCTCAATAAATGTTTATCAAATTTCTTTTGAACTTTCATAAAATAAGAATAAGCATCATCAAATGTTGCATCTGCATAACTTGTACCCCATTTTTTTGATCCTGCAATGGTTATTCCCCAGTTGCCCTTTAACAAACCCGTATTATATCCAAATGCTGTTTTAAAAAGACCATAACCGTTGACTTCTTGTTTAATTGAAGTGCTCATTTTAGAATCTATTCCCTTGGTTACAATATTCATTGTTCCGCCAACAGAAACAATCGATAATTTAGAAGCTCCTAAACCCCTTTGCACTTGCATGTAGCGCGTAATATCTCCAATTCCATCCCAGTTACTCCAGTAAACTTGACCATTTTCCATGTCATTTACAGGAACACCATCTACTAAAACAGCAATATTTCGTTGGTCAAATCCACGAATTGACACACGGGCATCACCCACGCCACCACCTTGTTCGGTAGCATAAGCTCCTGGAGTAGAGTTAAGAACCATTGGTAAATCCCTTGTTCCTAATTCTTCAGCAATTTGCTTAGAACTTAAAGTTGAGAAAGCAATAGGTGTTTCACGTGCTTTTGCTATTTCTGCTTTTACAACTACCTCATCAATTAACTTTTCGATAGGTGATAGCGTTAGATCAATTTTTAAAGCGGTACTTCCTGCTTGAATAATTTTAATTAAGGTGTCATAGCCAAAGTAACTAACTTTTAGATTATGAGAGGTGTTTGCAGCAACTGATAAGACATAATTCCCATCAATATTTGTTTTTGTTATTAGCGTATTACCACAAACTATTCGAACACCAATAAGAGTTTCTTTGGTGTACTTATCATAAACAGTTCCGCTTAGTTGTATTTTTGACTGCCCAAAAGAAACAGACAAAACAAAAGTATAAACTACAACGAGTACTAATTTTTTCATATAAAAAATATAGCTGCTAAGTTATAAATGAAGTAACTTATTTATTGAATAATGATGTTTGCTTGAGCAATGGAAGCATCTGAAAAATACAATCTAACAGAATAAATTCCTTTAGTTAGAAGACTAGAATCAATGGTGCTTAACTTCGTATTGCTTGATTTTTTTTCACGTATAACAACTTGTCCTAAAATATTCACAACTTCAATAAATTCTAATGACTCAGAACTTGAAATATTAAAAAGACCATCAGCTGATGGATTAGGATATATTACAAAAGACACACTATTTGCTAAGTCACTTATTCCTGATATGCAAGAACAAACATGCGTTCCAAGATTAGACCAAGTATTTTGTGGTAAAGAATCCCATTCATTAGAAACAATAAATGTTGTAGGATTAGCGCTTACTCCTATTTGAACAGTTGCTTTACGAACTAAGGTATGATTTTCTGTCCAAACTGCTCCGACAGAACCATCATAAGGAAATACATCACCCCATCCACTTGAAGAAGTAATAGAAGCTTGACCGGTTTTTCCTAGAAGATCAATCATTATTGAACCATTAAACAATGCTATGGCATCGTTTCCATTCATATAAGTTGGTGCAGGATAAACACCATCTAATTGATCCGCCATTGCTTGTAAAATTGGGTCACAAGCTGGAGAAGAAGTTGATGTAGTAATCTGACCATTTGCAATAACAAAGGCAGAATTAGCCGCAATTGACCCGGATAAATTTAAAACACCTCCAGCAGCAGAAGTTCCAGATCCATTTGAAAAACGTTCAATACGATAACCTGATAAATCGATTGCAGAAGCTGTTGGATTGTATATTTCTAATGCTTTATTATTTCCTGAGCCTTCAACATATTCAGAAATAAATAATTGACTACAATTTTGAGCAAAAGAAAAAGTTGCCGCAAAAAATGATAATAA
>RFSL01000068.1 GCA_009923965.1 Flavobacteriia bacterium
AGTGATAATATGGTATTACAGCAAAATAGCACGATAAAATTATGGGGCACTGCTAAAAAAAATACATCCATTTATGTGAAGGCTTCTTGGTTAAATAAAAGCTCAAAATGTATTTCTAAAGAAAATGGCGAATGGGAAATTTCAATTAAAACATTAGATGCATCATTTATAAAAGAAAATATAGAAATTTCTGATGGTAAAGCACATAAAATTCAAAATATATTGATTGGAGAAGTTTGGCTCTGCTCTGGGCAGTCGAATATGGCGATGACATTAAATGGCTATAAAAATGAACCTATTTCACAAGCAATCGACTATATAAATAATGCTTCGGATGATAACGGAATAAGAATGTTAAATGTTCAAAAAACTACTTCTAATGTGACTTCAACTCACGGTAAAGGGAAGTGGAAGCTAAGTAACCCCCAAAACCTTCCATCCTTCAGTGCAACCGCATACTTTTTTGCTCATAGCTTACTCAAAGAATTAAATGTTCCAATTGGCATTATTAATTCTAGTTTCGGTGGTTCTAGCATCGAAG
Organism: Flavobacteriia bacterium; assembly: GCA_009923965.1. GTDB lineage: Bacteria > Bacteroidota > Bacteroidia > Flavobacteriales_D > Crocinitomicaceae > UBA952. Next base: position 542 of record RFSL01000068.1, read on the forward strand.
GTTGGTTAAATCCAAGCAATGTTGAAAAATATTCGGATTTTGACTATAAAGCTGGGATTTCAGATTCAATAAATTGGAGAAGACCATATGTAATGTTTGAAGGAATGTTAAAGCCATATAGAAATTTCACTGTAAAGGGATTCTTATGGTATCAAGGGGAAAGCAATGTTGGACGGTATTCAACTTATTCGCAAAAATTACAAGACCTTGTTTATTTGTGGAGATATAATTTTAATAATGTTAACTTGCCTTTTTATGTTGTCGAAATTGCTCCTTTTGAATATCCAGAATTAAGTCAAGCAGCAAAACTAAGAGAAGCTCAATTTGAAGGAGTTAATTCATTGATTAATGCTTTCTATGTTTGTACTAATGATTTGGTTTTACCTTCCGAATCTAAGAGTATTCATCCTTCACAAAAACAAGAAATAGGTAATCGTTTGGCTAATTTGGCATTATTCAACGACTATCATCTTGATTCCCTTCAATCGTTTTCACCGTGTATTGAGAATTCAATTTTTTCTGTAGATTCTATAATCTTGACCTTTAAAAATTGCTATAATGGCTTATTATCCAATTCTATTTTTGAAGGCTTTGAGGTTGCAGATTCCTCGAGGGTGTTTCATAAGGCCAATGCTTTTTTAGCAGCAGATAGAAAAACAATAATAATTTTAAACAATGAAAAGAATTATGTCCCAGTTTCAGTTCGCTATTGTTTTAAGAACTTTCAAATAGGAAATGTGAAAAATAGTGCTGGCTTGCCTTTAATACCTTTTAGAACAGATAATTGGGATAACTAATTTTAAAAGCACTAATTCAATCTCAAAAAACAAACAAACAATTCTCCTCTTTAGTTGTAATAATTACAAATCAATATAATGAAATTTATTTTATCACTTTGTTTAATCTTAAACTTTTCATTAACTTTTTCGCAGTCAGGGATTGTGAGGGGCTCAATTACAAATACACTAAACAACAAGCCAATTGAGCAAGCGAAAATCCAAGTTTTAGATCTGCAATTGGGTGCGTTTTCGAATGAAAATGGCAGCTACGAAATAACTGGAATTAAACCAGGAGTTTATTCTTTTAAAGTTGTTGTTTCTGGTTATAAAGCTTTCCAAATTAATGAAATAACGGTAACTAATGCGCGCTCTGTCACTTTAGACTTTGCTCTGGAAGAAATTATTTTAGAGCAACAAGAGGTTGTAGTGAAAGCAAATCCTTTTATTAGAAAAATAGAATCTCCAGTGTCTTTAAAAACGCTCAATTCAACTGAAATCGAACGTTTACCAGGAGCAAATAGAGATGCAAGTAAAGTAATCGCCTCTCTTCCTGGAGTCGCTTCTCGTGCAACTTTTCGAAATGATATTATTATTCGTGGAGGTTCTCCAGGGGAAAATAAATTTTATTTAGACGGCATAGAAGTTCCAAATATTAATCACTTTGCAACACAAGGGTCGAGTGGGGGACCAGTTGGACTTTTAAACATAAACTTCATTCGAGAAGTTGATTTTTATTCGGGTGCCTTTCCCGCAAATCGTGCTAATAGTTTAAGTTCTGTTCTGGCATTCAAGCAAAAAGACGGAAATCCAGATGCGATTATAACAAATTTCGCTTTGGGATCAAGTGATGCAGCTCTTACTTTAGACGGGCCTATGGGAAAAAAAGTAGATTTTATTTTTTCAGCAAGACGCTCTTATTTGCAATTTTTGTTTGCTGCATTGAAATTACCGATTCTTCCAACTTACAATGATTTTCAGTATAAAATCAATTATAAAATCAATCAAAAAAATAAGTTGACCTTTATTGGTCTCGGAGCTATAGATGTTTTTCGTTTAAACGATAAAGTAAATGAAAATGTCACAGACACTGCCACGCTTGAGAAAAACAATTTTATTCTTGGAAATCTTCCTATACAAAATCAATGGAACTATACAATGGGTGTAAATTGGCTTCATTATTCTAAAAACTCTTATCAAACAGTTGTTTTAAGTAGAAATATGTTAAATAATAGTGCTTCAAGGTATAAATATCGAATAGAAACACCCGAAAATTTACTTTTCAATTACGCTTCCTTTGAAGCAGAGAACAAGTTTCGTTTTGAACACAATTACACTAAAAATGGATGGCGATTAAATGCAGGTTTTGCTTATGAATATTCAAGGTACTACAATAAAACGTATAATAATATTACAGTTCAAGGTGCTCCAGTTATTGTTGATTTTGAATCAAATTTATTTTTAAGCAAAGCAGCTATTTTTGGACAATTAAGCAAAGGATTTATTAATGAGCGACTAAATTTATCAATTGGATTAAGAAGTGATATAAACACCTATTCTAAAAGTATGATGAACCCTTTAGAACAACTTTCACCAAGTTTATCTGTAAATTACCGCTTAAATGAACAATGGGCTTTAAATGGAAATGTAGCGCGCTACCATCAACTACCTTCATACACTATACTTGGTTATAGAAATACTGCTGGTACATTGGTTAACAAAGAAAATGACTTAAAATACATAAGCGCAGATCATTTTGTTCTAGGCACAGAATTTTTAAGTAAGAAAAATGCACGATTTACACTTGAAGGTTTTTACAAGTCTTATGACAAATATCCTTTTTCAGTTAAAGATTCTTTGTGTTTAGCAAACATTGGTTCTGACTTTGGAATTGTCGGAAACGAAGAAGTTAAATCTATTTCAACAGGTAGAAGCTATGGCTTAGAATTTTTATACCAACAAAAATTATACAAAGGTTTCTATGCTGTTTTTGCTTATACATTTGTGAATTCAGAATTTAAGGATAAAGACAATGTTTATGTTCCAACTGCTTGGGATAGCAAACACATTGTTTCTTTAACCGGAGGTAAACGCTTTAAAAAAGGATGGGAACTTGGATTAAGATGGCTTTATTCAGGAGGTTCGCCTTATTCGCCCTACAGTGATTCTTCAGGATTAAAACAGAATTGGGATATCAACGGACAAGGAATTTTAGATTATTCTCAATTAAATACCAAGCGTGAATCAAGTTTTCATCAGTTAAACCTTCGTGTCGATAAAAAGATATTTCTTGAAAAATTAACGATGAATTTTTATTTGGACATACAAAATGCTTATGGTAACAAAGCAATATTAGCACCAACAATGTTAGTTGAAACAGACGCAAATGGAGCTCCAATTGAGGTTCCTAATAACTCTAATCGATATAAAACAAAGTTAATTGAAAATGCTTCAGGCATCGTACAGCCTACAATTGGAATTATCATTGAATTTGCAGCAAAAAAGAAAAAAAATAATTAGTGATTAAAAATCAGAAGTTCGTTTAATTAATCATCAATAACCTATCTGACCTTTTTCTTACTTCAGAAAGTTTTTCTGGATTATCACTCAGTTTAATACCGTAACTTGGAATGATTTCTTTAACTATTTCCCCCCATTTAGTTTTCATTTCATCTGGAAAACATGATTCTATTACTTCAATCATGATTGAGGCAGCTGTTGATGCGCCGGGGCTTGCTCCTAATAATGCAGCAACACTTCCATTGTATGCATGTATCACTTTCGTCCCAAATTCTAAAACCCCGCCTTCTTCGGAGTCTTTTTGAATAATTTGAACTCGTTGCCCTGCTTCTTTTAATTCCCATTCTTCGTTCTTAGCATTTGGGATAAAATTGCGCAACTCATTCATTCGATCTTCATGAGATTGACGCGACTGATGAATTAAGTATTTTGTCAAAGGAATATTATGAATCCCTGCCATCACTAATGGTTTAATGTTATCTATCTCAATGCTTTCAAATAAATCCCAATAAGACCCATTTTTCAAAAATTTTGTGGAAAATCCAGCATATGGACCGAATAGCAGTGTTCTTTTACCATCAATAATTCGTGAATCTAAATGTGGTACAGACATTGGAGGTGCACCTAAATTAGCTTTACCATAGACCTTAGCAAAATGTTGCTGCACAATTGTTTCGTTTTGACAAATCAACCATTGCCCACTCACAGGAAATCCTCCATAGCCTTTACTTTCTGGAATATTTGTTTTATGTAATAAATGCAGCGCGCCTCCTCCAGCTCCAATAAAAACAAATCTAGAATCAATAAATTTTTTATTTCTTGTTTTTAAATCACGAATTTTCAATTGCCACAAATGATCTTCCTCTTCTACTAAATCAATATCTCGAACTTCGTGGTTCAGGAACAATTCAATATTCTCTTTAGTTGCTAAGTATTCAAAAATTTGCTTTGTTAAACTTCCAAAATCTACATCACAACCATTTTTAACTCTTGTTGCCGCAAAAGAATCACTTTTATTTCGTCCAGAAAACAGAAGTGGAATCCATTTTTTTAATTCTTGTTCGTCTTCGGAATATTCCATCTCTGAAAAGAGTGGGTTTTGTTTTAGTAATTCCCATCTTTTCTTTAAGAAGTTCTTATTTTCTTCTGTGAAAACAGCACTAAAATGAGGAATGCGATTCAAAAAAGAACGAGGTTCACAAATCACATTGTTTTCTACTAAATATGACCAAAACTGTTTAGTTTCCTCAAATTGCTCGCAAATATGAATCGCTTTTTCAATTGAAATAGTTCCATCTTCTTTTTGAGGAGAATAATTTAATTCACAAAAACCAGAATGCCCTGTTCCTGCATTATTCCAGGGATCAGAACTTTCTCCAGCAAAAAAAGGTAAGCGCTCATAAACTTGAATTCTCCATGAAGGTTCAAGTTTATGAAGAATATAAGCTAATGTAGCAGTCATTATTCCCCCTCCAACTAGAACTGCATCAAGTCTATCAGTGGTTTTGAATCTCGGGTCAAAAATATTCGACATCTTTTTTTTATAAAATTAAATTATAAAATCGTCATAAATCAAGAAGCGAATAAATAAATATAACAAGATTCAAAATGAGATAAAATAGTGCAGGAAAACTTGAACTCATGCTATCTTTTACACGAAGTCTTGTAAAGAAGGCGAATAGCATCATCAAGCTCAATCCTGCAGAAGAATAAATAAGGATAGTAGGATTTATAAGTCCAAAAATCAATCCAATTGAACCACTTAATTGTGAAAAAGCAACAAATAGAGCAATGTTTGGTAATCCAAAACGTTTAAATTCGTTCTCCATTTTTGAAGAAAAAAAATAGCTTGTCCCATAAAGGAAAAAAGAAAAACTAGAAAGAAGGATACAAA
>RFSL01000069.1 GCA_009923965.1 Flavobacteriia bacterium
CATATTGCGTTTGATGAAGTTTGTAAGAAAGCAAATGAAAGAGGTGTTCGTGTTACTGGTTCAGAATTGGTTGGTTTGATTCCTTTAAAGTCTCTGCTGGATGCAGGAAGGTATTTTTTAGAAAAACAACAACGAAGTGTTGGCGTAAGCGAAAAAGAATTAATTCATATTGCAGTAAAATCACTAGGCCTTGATGAACTTTCAGAATTTATACCAGAGAAAAAAATCATTGAATACTTACTAAACGAGGAAAAACAAGACAAACTTGTTAATTTATCATTGCAAGCGTTTGCAAATGAAACTGCAAGTGAATCTCCAGCTCCTGGCGGAGGGTCAATTGCAGCATACATGGGATCACTCGGAATATCCCTCGCAACAATGGTTGCGAATCTTTCAGCACACAAAAGAGGTTGGGATCAGCGGTGGAAGGAATTTAGCGCTTGGGCAGAAAAAGGTCAAAAGATAAAAGATGAATTATTGTACTTAGTTGATGAGGATACCAATGCATTTAATAAAATAATGGAGGCATTCTCACTGCCCAAATCCTCTGAGCAAGAAGTAAAAACACGCTCTGAAGCAATTCAAAATGCTACAAAATATGCAACAGAAGTTCCGCTTAAGACAATGATTTTAGCTTATTCTTCATTCCCAATAATAAAAGCAATGGCGGAGATAGGAAATCCAAATTCCATAAGCGATGCAGGTGTAGGTGTTTTGTGTGCAAGAAGTGCGGTAATTGGTGCATATATGAATGTGCGAATTAACGCAGCGGAACTAAAAGATGAGGTATTTAAAAAAGAAATTCTGGCAAAAGCTGAAAAAATAAAAAACGATGCGATTAAAGAAGAAGAAGCGATTTTAAAAATCGTTTATGCAGTTATTTGATTCTCTTTCAACAAGATTTTGTTCTTCACATTTACAAGAAAAACGATAGATTCAAAATTAACATTTGAACATTGATAAAGATTTAATTTTCTCAAAAATTAATAAGACCTTCAGCATACTTTTGCTGAGTTATGAATTTAGAGAATTCTTCTATACAAGCCTTAGTAAAATTAATTGATGATCCAGATGACTCTATATTTGAGCACGTGCGAGGACAATTAATACAATTTGGGCCTGATGCAATTCCTTATTTGGAACAATCTTGGGAAAATGATTATTATGGATTAATTTTTCAAACAAGAATTGAAAACATCATTCAAGACATTCAATTTGAAGTCATAAAAAATCAATTACTTGAATGGACGGCCTCATCTGAAAAAGATTTACTTGAAGGAGCTATCATTATTGCAAAATTTCAATATCCAGATTTAGATGATTCTCAAATATATAATTCAATACAAGCTATCCGAAAAGATATTTGGCTTGAATTAAATGATAATCAGACAGCCTATGAACAAGTAAAAATCTTCAATCGTATCTTCTTTGGAATGTATCATTTTCAGGGTGACACAAAAAATTATTATTCGCCTGTAAATTCCTGTATCAATGTTGTAATGGAAAGCAAAAAAGGGAATCCCTTAGTTATCAGTTTAATTTACAGTATTATTGCTCAAAAATTAGATCTTCCCATTTATGGTGTGAACTTGCCAAATCATTTTATTTTGGCTTATATGGATGATAAAGGAACCGGATTTTTAAGCAATACCCAAAATGAATATGGCGTATTATTTTACATTAATGCATTCTCAAAGGGCAGTGTTTTTGATGCTGCGGAAATTAAATCTTTTTTAGATGAACTCAAATTGAGCTATGAACGCACTTTTTTTGAGCCCTGTTCTAATACAAGTATTATAATGAGGATGATCAATAACTTAATTGCTTCCTATCAACAAATTGGAAATGCTGAAAAAGTAGAAGCACTTATTCGTTTAAAAGAGATTTTAGATTAGCATTGCATTGACCTCAATTCGGACAACTGCGTTATTTGGGGATTTATAAAAGGTGCTTTTTGAGCTAACGCATCAAAATAAGAAAGTAAGCGTGTTGCATTTCCTTCTACCACTAAGACTTCCAGTCGCGTAAAAAAATCTATTCCTAATTCTGAGCCCATGCGTTTTGCAAAATGAACTGAGGAATCAATTGAACATCCAGAGGCAGATTCGATATTTTCATCTACTGAAAAGATTAAATACTGCGAAAAAAGTAAAGTTGCATTGCATTGTAATCTTTTACCGTGAGCAGACCAGCTATCAAGAAATACAGTTAATTGCTCTTTTAAAAATTGCTCCTCTGAGGCTACTAATTTTCTATTCGCAAGGTGCAACCAAATGCGACTTGAATCAGGTAACTCAGGAAAAAGTGATTTAAAGATCTGCTGCATTGGCTATTAATTCTGCTACATCTAAAACTTTTATAGCATCTTCTTTTTCAACATTTTTAATGCCGTCTGTCATCATAGTATTACAAAACGGACATCCAGTTGCAATAATTTCAGCCGCTGTTTCCAAGGCATCCTCAGTACGCTCGATATTTATTTCTTTTGTCCCTGGTTCTGCTTCTTTAAACATTTGTGCTCCACCTGCTCCGCAACATAAACCCTTTGATTTACAGCGTTTCATTTCTACCAATTCTGCATCTAATTTTTCAATCAATCTCCTTGGTGCTTCATAGACATCATTTGCTCGACCTAAATAACAGGGATCGTGAAAAGTGATTTTTTTTCCTTTGTAGGTTTCGCTGCCTTCCAATGCTAATTTGCCCGTATTGATTAAATCTTGAATTAATTGTGTGTGATGAACAACTTCATATTCACCTCCTAATTCAGGATATTCATTTTTCAATGTATTAAAACAATGTGGACAGGCAGTAACAATTTTTTTTACTTCATATCTATTTAATACCTGAATATTCATCATTGCTTGCATTTGAAAAGTAAACTCATTTCCAGCGCGTTTTGCAGGATCACCAGAACAACTTTCTTCTGTTCCAAGAACTGCAAAATTCACCTTGCAATGGTTTAAAATTTTAACCAAAGCTTTTGTGATTTTCTTAGCTCGATCATCAAAACTTCCTGCACAACCAACCCAAAAGAGAATTTCTGGCGTTTCACCTTTGGCAATCATTTCAGACATTGTAGGAACATGTAAACTCATATCTTATTCTTCAAAAACTTGAATATTTGTACTTTTTTCAATCATACTGGTAAATTTACCTGTAAAACGAGTAGCTCTTACTATATGATTGTCAATCCAATGATAATTTCCTCCTCTTGGTTTTCCCATTAACAAAGCATGATAATTGAATCCATTTTCCTTGAGCCACAGTTCAGTTACAATTCTATGTTCTTCTACTCTAGAAGTAAAAAAAGTGATAATATGCCCTTCATTAAACCATATGTTAATTGTCTCTAAGGCGTCATCATAACAAGCGGCAGTTAGCATTCTTTCTGGTTCTTCATTTGGAATATCATCGCAAATTGTTCCATCAATATCTATAAGGTAATTTTTTATATGTACAGGCAAAATAGGTGAAAGTGCTTTCCCATTTTCATTTATCTGAATTAAATCATTAGATATTAAATTACTCTTCATTTGCCCAATTTAAACGGTCGCTCTGTGAAAATTGCCATGGAGCTCCATTGTTTTCTATATTCGTCAACATCCCTGTTAATTCTGTTGGCATCTTTGATTCTTCCATTACCAAAAATCTTCTTAAGTCGATTATGACAGAAAGCGGATCGATATTAATAGGACATTCTTCCACGCAGGCATTGCAACTTGTACACGCCCAAATTTCTTCTTCTGAAATATAGGAATGCAATAAACTTTTTCCATCGTCAAAACTTTTACCAAATTTCCGTTGATTATTCCCTACTTCAACCATGCGATCTCGTGTATCCATCATAATTTTTCGAGGAGAAAGTAATTTTCCAGTTTGATTAGCAGGACAGGCAGAAGTACAGCGACCACATTCCGTGCAAGTATAGGCATCAAGAAGATTTTTCCAAGTTAAATCTGTTACATCTTTTACACCGAATCTCAATGGTGCAACATTTGGATCAACTGCTACAGAATATGGATCTGCACTTGGGTCAAGCATTAACTTTACTTCACTTGTAACGGATTCTAAATTGGTAAATTTTCCTTTTTTTTCGAGATTAGAATAATAGGTATTGGGAAAAGCTAAAAGAATATGAAAATGCTTAGAGTACGGGAGATAATTTAAGAAAATGAAGACCATGATTATATGTCCCCACCACCCTATTTGCTCTAATAAATGAAGGGTTTCTATTGATTTTATTCCGCCAAAAAATACAGGTCCAATAAATTGACTGACTGTAAATCCATAAGTGGAATTTGAACTCAATACCTGAGCAGCTTCATCAGCACCATTCATCGTAAAAATGCAGACTAATAAAATGACTTCAAAAATCAGGATTAAATTCGCATCTTTTGTTGGCCATCCTTTTAATTCACTCATCCTTAAACGAGGGACTTTCAACATGTTTCTTCGCGCCAAGAAAGCAATTGTGGCAATAAAAGCCAGCACAGATAAAATCTCAATAAAACTTATCATGAAAGTATAAAATCCTCCCAAAGAAGCACTTAATGAACGATGTCCTCCGGATAGACCATCAGCAAGAATTTCAATTAGTTCAATTTGAGTGATTACAAAGGCAGCATATAAAGCAAGATGGAGAAATGCAGGAATTGGTTTTGAAAACATTTTTTTTTGTCCAAATGCAACTAGTGTCATTAGCTTCAGACGAGTCCAAAAATTATCAGATCGCTTAACATCTCTTCCCAAAAGAATATTACTTCTAACTTTCCAAATGTTGTATCCAAAGAAACCGAATCCAACAATTACAAGTAGTGAAAATAAAATGATTTTCAACATAAAAAATACTTATTCAGGAATACTATCTAATAAATTGCGCAATTTTTTTTCCTCTTTCGAGCTCAAAGGGACCCCTTTTGTCTTGCGGCCAGTAAGCGAGAAATGAATGTACCTCTCTGGATGAACTTGAATATCTGAAACAAGATTTTGTAGTTCATTGTTTGTTTCAACTAACTCATCATATAACTTTTCATCATGAATCAATTTACCCAATGTTCCATTTCCTTTGCTTGCATCATCTAAAACTAAATTTAATTTTTTGAGAGTTGTTTGAGCATCAAGTATCACTGATTTAAAATCAGCGGTAACAAAATCATCTGTGATTTTCTTCGTATTTCCAATTATGGCTGTGATTTGCTCATTGCTTTTTTGCAGATTTGACGTAATCCCTTCAACATTTTGCATAATTCTAGAAAACTGGATTCTCTCAGCTACTACAAAACCTTCGATTTCGGAGGCAACGTTACCTAATTTCTGAATTGTCAATTTTACTTGTTTCAAGCTGCCCTCAATTTCTGAGGTAGCTGTAGTGTCCCAAAAAGCAGATAAAGAAATTACCATTTTATCAATAGAAGCCATCATTCCTTGCAACTTTTGGGAAATTGGATCAGCATAGGCCTTTACTTGGGAAATCATATCTACACTTAAAGTTCCTGGTATTGAAGCTCCAACCCGATAATTTCCTTTAGAAAGATCAGAAGATAATTTTATTAAAATACCCTTACTAAATAAATCCAATGAACCAATTTCTATAGTTGTACCTATTGGCAAAACTACATCAGGATTAAAAATAGAGAAGGTTATTTTAACACGCTTTTTAGGATTATTATTTGGAACGTAGTCTATTTTTTT
>RFSL01000070.1 GCA_009923965.1 Flavobacteriia bacterium
TACCGGCTCCTACGACTGTTACTTTCATTTATCTACTTTAAGTTGGTTAGAATTTAATTATGACTGCGAATTTAGTGAATTTAAGTAAAATTTGTTTTTTTATTGACATAAAATATAAATGACTTAATTTAGAGGCAACCATTATAGAATTGATGCGTTTTTAAAATGTTGAAAAATTGGAGAATAAAGAACATTTAAAATTAATTGTCGAAGGCTGTGTCCGCGGAGAACGTAAATCGCAAGAGGCACTGTTTAAACAACTTTATGGTAAAATGTTAGTAGTTTGCTATCGGTACATCAACGATAAAGATGCTGCTCAAGATGTTCTTCAAGATGGATTCATAAAGGTCTTTGACAAATTGGGGTTTTTTGATTTTAGCGGTTCTTTCGAAGGTTGGGTGAGAAGAATTATTGTAAATACAGCAATTGATTCAATCCGAAAATCGAAGAAAAATCCATTTTTAAGTGATCAAGATACTGATTTTAAACAAGAAGCAGTAGACGAAATGGTAGAAAAAGAAGTTCTCGAATTTAAATCGTTGAAAGCAGAAGTAGCACTTGAAGCAATCTCAAAATTGTCTCCAGCCTACAGAACTGTCTTTAATCTCTTTGTTTTAGAAGATTTCTCACACAGAGAAATTGCAGAAATGCTGGGGATTAATGAAGGAACATCAAAATCCAATTTGGCAAAAGCAAAAATGAATTTGCGATGCATATTAACTGAAAAATTCAAATACATCGAATCATGATGAATAAGAATATTGATGAATTAATTAAAAGCGCACTCGAAGGGCATGAAATGCCTTACGATAACAATGCGTGGAATTCATTTGAAAAAAAATTGAATAAGCCGAATGCACCAATCAAACCTTTTAAATTTTGGTTTTTTGGAACTTCTATAATTGCAGTCATAACGATTAGCTCCTTGCTTTATTTTTCTTCTAAACAAGAAGAAAAGAGTGATAAACCTGTGGAGCAAAAAACGGATGTTATTGAAAAATCAAACTCTCAAAGTACAACTTCTAATAAAACTAAATCAGAAATAAAAACTGGAATTCAAGATGGAAAGATTAATTCTAATGAACTAGAAGCTAAAGAAGATGATAAAAAGGAAACTAAAACAAACCTGATTTTACCAGAAGTAAATGAAGTTTTAGTGAAAGAAATCACTAAAGATTTGAAACATGATGAGGAGATAACTACTCCAAAAAAGGAAAATAGTGTTATTACAAAAAAAGTATCAGAGCCTAATGTGCCAAGTTTTTCAAATAAATGTCTTGGAGAGAATTTAAAGGTTATCAATAAAAATGATGAAGGGATGACACTTATCTTTCCAAGTGGAAAAAAAGTAAGTGTGGCTGAATCAGCAACTGAAAATATTAAACTATCTGAAGAAGGAAAATATGAACTGCTTGTAAATTCAAAACAAAAAGAAACATACAACAGTTTCTTTAGCGTATTTGAAAATCCAAAGGCCTCTTTACTTGTGGATGATGAGTTAAATTATGAAACTGGATTGCCAGTAATTAGAGGAGAGGTTCAAACTTTTGAAGAAACTATAAATTGGAAGATCGATAAAGTAGTTAGCGCAAACTCTTCTAAAGCAAAAACAGCTGAGTTTTATTTCTTTGAAAAAGGGCAGTTCGAGCTAGAAGTTATTGTTTCGAATGAAAAAGGTTGCTCATCTTCTGAAATAAAAAGAATTTTCATTGAAAAAGACTATAATTTATTAGCAGTTAACGCCTTTGATCCACTTTCTGATGATAGCAGAAAAAATACCTTTATGCCTTATGCCTTATCCAAGCGAAATAGTGCATTTTCCTTAATCATCATCGATCCAGACAACGGAGGAATTGTTTTTGAAAGTTCTGACTATTCAAAGCCATGGGAAGGAATTGACAAGCGAAATGGAAAGTTAGTAGACGAAAGCAAGGTGTATATTTGGAAAGTGACTCTTGCTTCTCCAGAAAAAAATGAGAAAGCTGTCTATAAAGGAAATATCATTAGAATATAAAAGTCTTTTTATTTTTTCTCAGAATAATCTTCAAAGTCTTCGGTTAGTTCTTGACTTACAATTTTAGTTACAGAAATTGGAATGAAATCTACAACAACATTTGTTTTATCCAAGCCAAAATCTTCTGCAGGCTTAAGGCCTGTTGACTTAACAAAACGATATGTTTTCACACATAAAGTTTGAAACGCTGTTAATGCATTGTCAGTTGATACTCGGGAATTTAGAACAACAAACTTAAAGTCAATTGAATCAATTTTTCCACGAACTGAGTTAAAAATACTATCATTTGTTAACTCTCCTTTCTCTACCATGTTAGCATGAATTTTTCGCATCATAAACTCAATTCTGTGTTCCTCCTTAAAGCCCAATTGTAAATTAACATAATAACAAGATTTATCAATTATTTCTTTTACATGGTAGTGAACTTCCCATGGCTCATTTAAAATATCGACATGCAAAAACCAAATTACACCCGCTTTTCTAGGTTTTTTCCGAAATAATGAATAATAAACAGATAAATCTAATTTATCTGAGGAATCACTGCGTGTTGGAAAAACAAGATTTGAAGCCTCATAAAGAATTTCTTTATCATTTCTAACAGAATTTAAAAGTGGAATTACCTCACTCATTGGAATATATTCTGTAATACTTGTCCTCAGTTGACGGGCTTTATAATACAAATAAAGTATACTAAAAAAGGAACTTGCTAAAATTAAGGTAAACCAACCTCCATTTACAATCTTCCCTAGATTTGAAAGTAGGAATACCCCTTCAATTAACAAGAAGATAACAAACACAGCTAAATACAAATACTTTGCTTTTGGGTATTTTAGCATTAACAAGAAAGCAAGAAGGATAGAGGTCATCACCATATCGATAGTAATAGCTAAACCATAGGTATGCTCCATTGCACTTGATTTTTTAAAAATGACAATTACCAACAAGCAACCTGCCATTAGAAACCAATTGATAAAAGGAATATAAATTTGACCCTTATGATCTGAGGGGTATTTAATCTTCAAATTAGTCCAAAGCTTTAATTTTATTGCCTCATTCATCAAGGTAAAAACACCTGTTATCAATGCTTGAGAGGCAATAATTGTTGCCGCAGTTGCAATTGTTATGGCAAAAGGAAGTAAGAATTCAGGGACCATTTTATAGAAAACTGTTTTAGAACCTAATTCTAAGCCTGGAGTAAGGCATAAAGCAGCTTGCCCCAAATAATTAGTGACTAATAAAACAGAAACAAAACTCCAACTAATTCGGATGTTCCCCTTTCCGCAATGACCTAAGTCTGAATAAAGTGCTTCAGCTCCTGTGGTACATAAAAATACAGAACCTAAAACTACAAATCCACCATCTACATTGGCAACTAAATTATAAGCCCACCAAGGATTAAATGCTTGAAGTACAGCTGTGTTTTGCGCTATATTTATGAATCCTATAAAACCCAAAAATACAAACCAAATCAACATGATAGGGCCAAAAAACTTTCCTATTAACACAGTTCCAAACTGTTGAATAGAAAATAAAACAACAACAATTCCAATCACGATAGGAATTACAGGTGTGTCGGGAAAATAAATATTTAATCCCTCTACGGCAGAAGAAATAGAAATTGCCGGTGTGATAAACCCATCTGCCATCAAAGTAGCACAACCAATTAAGGCCAAAATTATAACCCAAGAAGTTTTCTTATTTTTTAATAAAGCAAAGAGCGCGAAAATACCTCCCTCACCCTTGTTGTCTGCATTCAGCGCAAAGAAAACATACTTGACAGTGGCTAATAAAATTAAAGTCCAAATAACGCAAGATAAACCACCCAAAATAAAATCAGGTGCAATTCTTGTTCCACCTCCAGTTATTGCTTGGAAAACATATAAGGGTGATGTTCCAATATCACCAAAAACAATTCCTGATGCAATTAATATTCCTGCTAGCGAAATCTTATGAGAAGAGTCTGACATTTAAAAATTTTGTTAAAATTAATTTAAAATTTAAAACAACACCATATTTGAATGAAATAGTACTGCTCTCTCCATACAAATAAATGAAAAACACTATATTTGCTCCCATTCATTGCCCACGTGGTGAAATTGGTAGACATGCCAGCTTGAGGGGCTGGTGCCTTCAGTGGTGTGCTGGTTCGAATCCAGTCGTGGGCACAAAAACACCTGCATTTTTTTTAAAAATTAAAAGCTGAAAATCTCTCGAAAAGAATAACTCATAGAGTAAAGTCCTCAAAAAAAACCAGTACGCTCGTACTGGTTTTTTTTATAGCTTTTTCTCAAAAATCGACCGCTTACGGGGTATGCGAAAAGAAATTCACTTCGTAGCTACTTCGCGGCGTTAAATGGAAAAAATGGTTAAACCTTCGACAGGCTCAAGTCTAGAAAGCCCGAACAGCGCGCACATTGAAGACGTTTAGCTTACCGGCGAAGTTGGCGCTCTGGGGGCCATTGCCGAAATACTGCCCAAACGCTGCGTTGTTGGCGAGCTCCGTACTACTCCAATAGAAGGTATTTGCAAAACCGCCAATAGCAACTCTGTTTATATACAACTGGTTTAACTCATCTTTACTTGGTAAATACCAATCGCTGAAGCCACCCAATACTAAATCTCCACAGAGACGTGCTGCTATTCCTACTTCGTTGCAACCCATTATGTCAATGGTATTTTGGTTCCCTGTTCCAATTGCTGTGCCATCTGCTCCTGAAATTTCTGTACCATAACATCCCCACTCTGCACCAATGGATTGGTCGCTCGGAGCTGCTATTAGGCCGTGAGGCACAGACGCATCATATCCAGGGTCTCCAACTTGGAGGACATAGGCAATTATTCCACCTTGGTAGCTTTGGCCTACTGTAATAACAACAGGGCAAGGTCCCCAAGTTGGCACACCATTACAAAAAGTGAGGTTTTGTCCTGTAGTCCCAGGAGCAACTGTTACCCAAGCAGTGCCATTCCAATAGTTCATCTCGCCAGCAACTGTTCCTGGAGGGAAAGTGCCATTTGTTCCGTTTGTTCCATTCGTTCCGTTAGTTCCATTCGATCCTGCAACTCCTTGTGGGCCTATTGCTCCATCATTTCCGTTGGTTCCTGCTATTCCTTGTGGTCCTGTTGCACCATCATTTCCATTGGTTCCTGCTATTCCTTGTGGTCCTGTTGCTCCAGTTAAACCCTGAATTCCTTGTGCGCCTTGGGGGCCTGCCGGGCCAGGTGTTCCATTTGCACTAAACAAAGCATAGGGCACACTCATTAATTCGTTTGTTCCTGTTATGCTGTAGTTTGTTCCACCTGCAGGGTCGGTTTCAGTTTTAATGAAATAAGGTCCGTTTGCCCAATTGATTCCTGCAAAGATTCCTGTAATAACAGTTCCAACTCCAATTTCTAAACTTACCATGCCATTGACGTTTGTGCTTGCATTTTGTGTTTCAGTATAAACAGCTGTTCCTGTTGCTGTGCCTTGCAAAATACTTATTTGAATACCTACTGATGAAGAAGAGACAAGAGCACCACTGGTATTTCTAATAACTGCCTGATAACTCATTTTTTGAGGT
>RFSL01000008.1 GCA_009923965.1 Flavobacteriia bacterium
ATAGAAATTGACATTGAAAAGTTGCAAGAAGCATTTCCAGGAGTGCAAATTGTTACCTCTAATGCGCGACTAGGATTTGGAAAAACAAGAATTATTCAAGCGATACAAAACATTAATCTTGAAGCGAGAAAATCATATTTCATCAAAGATTATCTTATAGCAGAAATCAATGATCAAGAAAAACAAATTACAGAAACTACTTTACGCTATCAAAAAATTAAAAAATTAATTTTCGAAGTTGAAAAAATTAATGAAACAAAAACAGATGTTTTTTCCAGGAAAATCGATAAAATAGTCGTGCATCCAATTTGGGGTTATGCAATTTTTATAGTTGTATTATTAATTATTTTTCAATTTATATTTTCATTTGCAAGTATTCCTATGGAATTAATTGATGGTGTTTTTACAAATTTTACCGCTTACTCCTCACAAATACTTCCCACAGGTGTTTTTAATAATTTAATCTGTCATGGAATAATTCCTGGAATTGGTGGAGTTGTGGTATTTATTCCTCAAATTGCCCTACTCTTTTTTTTCATTGCTATTTTAGAAGAAACAGGATATTTAGCACGAGTCGTGTTTATTATGGATCGTTTGATGCGACCTTTTGGATTAAATGGAAAAAGTGTTGTTCCACTTATGTCAAGTGTCGCATGCGCAATTCCTGCAGTGATGGCTACAAGAACAATTTCAAATTGGAAAGAACGCATGATTACCATTTTTGTAGCACCTTTTATGAGCTGCAGCGCACGAATTCCAGTTTATACATTGCTAATTTCATTGGTAATACCTAAAATATATTATTTTGGTTTTATCAACCTACAAGGATTTGTTCTTTTTTCACTCTATAGTTTAGGTTTGATTGCAGTGTTACTAGTTTCATTTATCATGAAATTTATCATTCATAGCGAAGAAAAAGGCTTTCTTTTGCTTGAACTGCCAAGTTATAAAAATCCAAGGTGGACAAATATCGGAATAAGTATTATTGAGAAAATCAAATTATTTATTTTCGATGCTGGAAAAGTTATCCTTGCTATTTCAATTATTCTCTGGGCTTTAGCATCGTATGGCCCTGGAAATTCTATTGAAGAATCAATTGACAAAACAAAAGAATTAAAAAGTTATTACCTTCTAAATAAGGTAGAAAAAGACCGAGAACTTGCATCGGTAAAATTAGAAGCATCTTACATCGGAAGAATGGGGAAATTTATTGAACCAGTAATCAGTCCATTGGGATACGATTGGAAAATCGGCATTTCCTTAATTACTTCTTTTGCTGCTAGAGAAGTTTTTGTAGGGTCATTAGCAACAATTTATGCAGTGCAAGACGATGGTGCTACAAAAACGAGGTTAATTGACCGACTTAAAAGAGATAGAAACTCAAAAGGCGAAAAAACCTATACTCTTGCATCTGGAGTATCACTCATGGTTTTTTATGTTTTTGCAATGCAATGTATGTCAACTCTCGCAGTAGTAAAAAGAGAAACAAATAGCTGGAAATGGCCTTTAATACAATTACTAGTTATGGGTGTAATGGCTTATGTAGCTGCATTTTTAGCGTTTCAACTTTTACACTAAACTTCTTAAAATATACGCTTGTCTAGTAGTTGGTTTAATGTTGCTATGTGGATTAAAATTATAGCATCTTACTCACATAAATTTGCTTGCTTTTTTGCTTGCTTTTGGTCTTTTTTAGTAGTTTTTTAGTAGTTTTCACCCAAGACTAAAACTCATAAAAAAACCCAGTAAAGTCTTATCTATACTAGGTTATTTTGTGATCCGCTCAGGAGTGGAGAACCTAACAAATGGCTCATTCCAAGCATAGCACCCCACTTTGCTATGCAAAGCTCGGTCATTTTTATTTTCTTGCTCTACGAAACAAGATTACGTCACCTGAAAATAAAAAAGCCCGCTTCAAAAATGAAGTGGGCACTTTTTGTGATCCGCTCAGGATTCGAACCTGAGACCTTCGCCTTAGAAGGGCGTTGCTCTATCCAGCTGAGCTAGCGGACCAATCAATTGAAACTAATTATCAGTTTCAATTAAACTAATTAAAAAAGGGGGATGATTGCTCATCCCCCTCGTCGGGGCGGCAGGATTCGAACCTGCGACCTCCTGGTCCCAAACCAGGCGCGATGACCGGACTACGCTACGCCCCGAACTAATGTATCATCTGTTTAATTAAATCTTCCTGAAACGTTTCTCAGAAAGTGATTGCAAAAGTAATAAGATTATTACGATTTACAATAGATAAGCCAACAATAAGACTATTCTTCACTAGATTCGAACCCGCTGGTTCTCATCCCGAAACAATCCGTTTTAATATTTATTGCGGAGGGAGCGGGATTACTTCAAGCTCCTATTGTCGCTTTTCAGTAAGCTCCGCTTTGCTCCGGTTCGAACCCGCTGGTTCTCATCCCAAAACAATCCGTTTTAATATTTATTGCGGAGGGAGCGGGATTACTTCAAGCTCCTATTGTAGCTTTTCAGTGAGCTCCGCTTTGCTCCGGTTCGAACCAGCTGGTTCTCATCCCGAAACAATCCGTTTTATACTTATTGCGGAGGGAGCGGGATTCGAACCCGCGGTACAGTTTCCCGTACGTCAGTTTAGCAAACTGGTGGTTTCAGCCACTCACCCATCCCTCCAATATTCAATGAACAGGGGGCAAAAATATAAATTTTATTCCTTTTATCAGTAGTTTTTTAGAAAAAGATTAGGAATTATAGCGGAATTCTCCCTTTTCACTTTTAATACTTACTTGTTTGCCGTCGAAAGATTCTACTTTGCCAATAACCTGAGCGGCAATTCCAAATGATTCTGAAATAGCAATAAGCTCTGAAGCTATTTCAAAAGGAACATAAATCTCCATTCTGTGTCCCATGTTAAAAACTTTATACATTTCTTCCCAAGAGGTCCCTGATTCCTCTTGAATCATAAGAAACAAAGGTGGAATTGGAAAAAGATTATCTTTAATGATATGAAGGTTATTTACAAAATGCAAGACTTTGGTTTGAGCTCCACCAGAGCAATGAACCATTCCATGAATTTGAGATCGAAACTGGTCTAAAATCTTTTTAATTACTGGCGCGTAAGTTCGTGTTGGCGATAAAACAAGTTTTCCTGCATCTAAAGGAAGGTCTGCAACTTCATCTTCCAATAATTTTCCGCCGCTATAAACAAGATCATTCGGCACATTAGGATCAAAGCTTTCGGGAAATTCTTTTGCTAATTGATAGTTGAACACATCGTGTCGAGCACTCGTGAGTCCATTACTTCCCATTCCGCTGTTGTAGGTATTTTCGTAGTTTGCCTGCCCATAAGAAGCCAAACCAACAATGCAGTCTCCAGCTTGAATTTTATCATTAGAAATAACATCACTGCGTTTCATTCTTGCAATTACGGTAGAATCTACAATGATTGTTCTTACTAAATCGCCTACATCTGCTGTTTCTCCACCAGTGGAATAAATTTCAATACCGTGAGACCTTAAATCTTTCAAGAGTTCTTCTGTTCCGTTGATGATTTCAGAAATAACGCTACCAGGAATGAGGTTTTTATTACGGCCAATAGTTGAAGATAAAAGAATGGGGCCAGTTGCTCCTACACATAATAAATCATCAATATTCATTATCAATGCATCTTGTGCAATTCCTTTCCAAACTGAAATATCTCCAGTTTTTTTCCAATACATATAGGCTAAAGATGTTTTTGTGCCAGCACCATCAGCATGCATTACAACACAATAATCATCATCACCGGCTAAATAATCAGGAACTATTTTACAAAAAGCTTGAGGAAATAAACCTTTGTCCACATTTTTTATAGCATTGTGAACATCCTCTTTTCCTGCTGATACTCCTCTTGCTTGATAACGATTGTCTGACATAAGTTTATTAAAAAGGTAAAGTTAGAAATTTGACTTATTCTTCTGCCTTGTCCTCCTCAAGTTCTTTGAGAATTTTCTGAACATCACCTTCAGTTGCACTTAATTTAGCCTTGCAAACACGAATTAAAACAGTTGCACGTTTCACTTTTTCCGCTAATTCATCTACACTGATGTTTCCATCTTCCATGTCACTGACAATTTCTTGTAATTCTTCAAATGCTTCGGTATATTTCTGCTCTGTCATTTTAGGTAATTTTCTTTACTTATGTTTAAAGATACAACAATAAAAACAATTTTAAAAAAGCATTAATTACTTAAATCCTCTTCGTTTTTTTATTGCTTCGTAAGCATCTTGTATTTGCTGAAATTTTTCCTTTGCACCTTTTTGGTATTCTTCGCCCATTGTCGCAACTTTATCAGGGTGAAAGGAAATAGCCATTTTACGGTAGGCTTTTTTAATTTCTTCATCAGTTACATTTGACTCAACACCTAAAATTTTATAATCTGAATCTACATTTCTATAGAACATATTTTTCACACTTTCAAATTCTACTGCAGAAACACCGAGCATTGTAGCAATTTTTTGAATAATATTCATTTCCGCTGGAGCAACATCGCCATCTGCTTTTGCAATGCTAAACAAATAGTGAATTAATTGAACACGAACTTCAGAAGGCATTCTAGTGCGAATATCTGCGCAAATTTCTTGAAGCGGTATTTTATCTGAATCCAGGAAATTTTTAAGGATTTGAAGATGTTCACTAGTAAAACGATTGCCAAATTGAGCAGCAAAAAAACCTTTCACAAAGTCGAGTTCAATTTTTAAGACTTTCCCATCTGCCTTCATAACCGATGCTGACAGCGCCATTAGCATCGTTTGAATATCGTAGCGAGAAGATTGCTGTCTATAATATTCGAATGCATCTTGAAAACCAGCCTTTCGACCACCAGAAGAATTAGCTGAATTAGATCTACTCGCCATCTGATCAATTAAGGATCCGATGAAAAATCCAACAAATGCTAATCCCAACCTTTGTGTAGTAAGATAAAATCCAAGACCTAAAATCCACTTATACACGCACTGAGTTTTAAAAAATTTTATTGGGGAAAATCCCGTGTAAAATTAGTAAATTAAGCAATATGCTCAATGTTTCGCTCAATAAAACTATCCAATGCTTCGCCTTTTAACATTCCTTGAGCCAAAAGTGCAAGATCTGTAAGTTGCTTTACACTTGCCTTTTGATCCTTTGCTTTTTTGGTCAGAAGCTGAGCAATTTTTGGATGATTTGCATTTACAACGAGCGTAAACATTTCTGGAAAAGCTCCGAACATTCCACCGCCGCCTAATTTTTGCTGTTCCATCATTCGTCGAATAAATTCTGGTTGCGTAATAATCATTGGAGAATCACTTTCACTCATACTTTCAAATTGAACAGTATATTTTTCTTTATTTAAGCATTCTTCAAAAACAGGCTTTAACTTTTCTTCTTCCTCTTTTGAAATTTTTGAAGGAAGTTCATCTGTTTTACGAATTAATTTATCTAGAGTGTCAGAATCAACACGAACAAAACTCGTATTTTCCATTGATTGCTCGAGTTTTTGAATCCAATGAGAAACCAAAGGGCCTTCTAAATGAAGAACATCGTAAGCTCTTTCTTTTGCTTTTTTAACAAAGGAGAATTGTTCTTCCGGGTTATTGGTATACAAACAAATTGTTTTTTTGTCTTTATCCACTTGGAGTGCTGCAATTTTTTCTTTGTATTCTTCCGGAGTAAAATAAGCCCCATCTGTATTTTTCAATAAGGAAAAACCAGCAGCTTTTTCAGCAAATTTTTCATCTGACAACATTCCATATTGAACAAATATTTGTAGGTCATTCCATTTATCTTCAAAATCCTTGCGGTCTTTTTTGAACATATCTGCCAATTTATCCGCCACTTTCTTTGTAATATGTGATGCTATTTTTTTGACGTTGCCGTCACTTTGTAAATACGACCTAGAAACATTTAAAGGAATATCTGGAGAATCAATTACTCCATGTAAAAGCGTTAAGAATTCAGGTACAATTTCCGCAACACTATCCGTAATAAAGACTTGATTAGAATATAAATTTATTTTATTTCGCTGAACTTCAACATTCTCCTTAATTTTTGGGAAATAGAGAATACCCGTTAAATTAAATGGATAATCTACATTCAAATGAATATGAAAGAGAGGCTTGTCAAATGTTGAGGGATATAATTCACTGTAGAAAGAAGAATAATCTTCGTCTTTCAAATCTACAGGCGCTTTCGTCCAGGCAGGCGAAGGATTATTAATTTGATTTGGAACTTCAATTGCTACTCGCTTTATATTTCCTTTGTCATCTTTTTCCCCTTCTGGCGAGTCGATGTATTCTGTTTTGTCACCAAAAAACACAGGAATTGGTAAAAACTTACAGTATTTCGTTAAGATTCCAGAAATCCGTTCTTTTTCCAAAAACTCATTTGATTCTTCAGAGATAAATAAAACGATGTCAGTTCCTTGTGTTGTTTTGTCAATTTCAATAATTGTATAGTCCGGAGATCCGTTGCTTTCCCATTGAATTGCTTTTTCTCCCTCATGGCGAGATTTACTGCGAATCTGCACTTTTTCTGACACCATAAATCCTGAATAAAAACCAAGTCCAAAATGTCCTATAATTTGTTCAGCACCTTCTTTTCCTTTGTATTTTTCTACAAACTCCTCAGCCCCAGAAAATGCAATTTGATTGATATATTTATCAATTTCTTCTGCAGACATTCCGATTCCATTATCTCGAATGGTAATTGTTTTTGCATCTCGATCCAATATTACTTCTACCTTCAAATCTCCAAGTTCACCTTTATATTCTCCATTTGCTGAAAGAACACGTAATTTTTGAGATGCATCGACAGCATTTGAAACTAATTCACGTAAAAATATTTCGTGATCTGAGTATAAAAATTTCTTGATTATGGGAAAAATATTTTCCGTTTGAACGTTAATTTTACCTGACTTAATTGTGTTTTTTTTCATTTTGTTTTTTATTTGAAAACAATTAGTCAATCTATATGCCAAGTTAATTTTTATGTCATTTTGTCTTTTTTTATTGTTAAATTGACATAAATAATTCAAAATAGAAATTTTCTGCTGAAATTAGCAGTATGAAAAAATACGTATTTATTACAGGAGCTTCCTCCGGATTTGGAGAAGCGTGTGCACATATTTTTGCAAAAAATGGGTTTTCACTTGTTTTAGTTGCTAGAAGAGGTGATAAATTAGAACAATTGAAAGTTTTCTTGCAAAATGATACTGTCAATATACATTGCCTAGAACTTGATATCCGGAATGAAAAAGAGGTTATCCAGTCGATTAATTCACTTCCTGAAATCATCAAAAATAACATTCAAATCCTTATTAATAATGCGGGATTAGCAGTGGGAAGATCCTCCATAGAAAATGCCTTAACAGATGATTGGGAGCGAATGATTGACACCAATATCAAAGGTTTATTATACGTTTCAAAAGCAATTATTCCCTTTCTAAAACTCCATGAATCCTCACAGATTGTAAATATTTCTAGTATTGCTGGAAAAGAGGTTTACCCTGGCGGAAATGTTTATTGTGCTACAAAACATGCAGTTGATGCACTTTCAAAAGCTCTGCGAATAGATTTAGTTTCACATGGTATAAAAGTCACAAATATTGCTCCTGGAGCTGCAGATACTGAATTTTCGTTAGTGCGATTTAAAGGAGATGTTAAAACGGCAAATTCCGTATATGACGGTTTTGAGGCTTTACTTGCAAATGATGTAGCCGAAGCAATCTGGTTTGTAACTTCTCGACCGGCTCATGTGACAATTAATGATATTACAATCATGCCAACAGCACAAGCTTCAGCAACTATTCTTCATAAAAAATAAGCATTCTTAATTCAAAGCTATTGGCGGACTTAGCAAGGTTAACTTGGCAATTAAATCTTCGTAGCGTTGTTTTAACTTCTTTTTTTCAAAGACAGCCCCAAAAGATTTAGCTTCTTCCAATTCTTCTATTTCTGCATCTAATTCTTCAACTTTAGTGAGATAAATAGAATTACTGTATTCAATTATTTGTCCAAAATAGAGTTGCACTGCAGTGCCACCTTTTTCCTTCAATAAGGTATAAAATTCAAGTGATTTTTCTTGTAAATCTATTTCCATTCTTAATATTAATACAACATAAGCTACAAAGACATTTAATTCATCGTAACCCTTAAAACTATTATTCTTTAAATTTTTATCAAAAAATAGAATATCTTCTTCAGTTCCTAATTGTTGTAAAACCCCAGCAATTGAAACATTAAGCGTAGCATTTTCTTCTTTCATTAATTTTCTTACTACAATTAAGGCTTCTTCAGGATTTATTTCCGTCAATAATGCAAGAGCTACAGAGATAACTGCATAGGATTGATCAGTACTTATAGCAGCTTTGAGTAGTTCAGTGGCTACAACGCTGTCTTCTAAAGCACACAAGGTTTTAAGTGCTGCAGCCCTAACTTGCGATTTTGGATCACTTTTAGCTAATTCTTTAATTCGACTCAAAGTTTCAATACCGAAATCATTTTTTACATTTTCAATTGACGGAAGTGCAAGTATTCGGATATTCCAAAAAGGATCTTTTAAGGCATCAAAAAGTAATTTTTCGCTGTCACTATTTTTTGTTCGTTGCGCCATTGTAATAGCTGTAGCCCTTGCTTTGTATCTTGTAGAATTGTAATATTGATGAATAAATTGACCTATGGGTTTCTCCTCATAATATTTCCCTAATAGCATTTGTTGCTCATCAAAGAGAATATTTTTTAATTCACCAGAAATGCTAAATGTAAAATTCTCTTCTAAATTTTCAAGTACAATTTTTTCAGTTCGTTTTCCATTAGCATCCCAAATAGCGACATTTACAGGGAGTTTATACAAAGGAAAATCGTTGGTATTTTGCTTTTGTTTCACATTGATAGTAACTGTATTATTCTCGGAATTTATTACTTGAGAAGTATGTACTATTGGGTGCCCTTTACCTAAAAACCACTGGTCAAAAAACCAATTAAGATCTTCCCCAGAAACCTCTTCAAAAGCCATTCTAAGATTATGAAATTCAGCAGTTTTAAATTTATTATTAACGAGATAACTATTTAGCCCTTTAAAGAAAACCTCATCTCCAAGATAATTTCTCAGCATGTGTAAAATTCTTCCTCCTTTAGCATAGGAGTGACCATCGAACATATTTTCTTTATCAGGGTGTTCAAACCAAATTAAATTGTGATAGTTTTCCCAAGCCGAATTAAAATAACTTTCTGCTTCATTGGATCCTTGGTAATCAGCTTCGTCTATTCCGTATCGGTGCTCGTCCCATAGATACTGAGAATAATTGGCGAAAGACTCATTTAAGGGTAAATTTGCCCAAGACTCACAGGTCACCAAATCTCCAAACCAATGATGAAATAATTCGTGTGCTATTGTAGATTGATCATTATTATCTAATAATTCACGTTCATTTTTGTAAACATAATCGCCAAAAATTACAGCACCAGTATTTTCCATTGCTCCAGAAACATAATTTCTAACAACAATTTGAGTATATTTATCCCAAGGATATTCGATTCCAAGTTTTTGAGAAAAGAATTTTATCATAGCCGGTGTTTCCCCAAAAATTGCTTTCGCATCTTTCTCAAATTCCGGCTCCACATAATAGTTGACTTCCATTTTTGAGCCATCAGGACGTGTATAGAAATCCTTAACAACTTTAAATTCTCCAACCGCCATCATAAATAAATAAGGAGCATGCGGCAAATCTTGTTTCCAATGGTCAGTGCGAGTGCCGTCTGAATTCTTTTTTGAGGAAATTAATTTTCCATTGGAGAGGGTTGCATATTTATCATCAACAGTCATTAAAATTTCTTCTGTCGTTTTTGTATTTGGAGCATCAATTGTTGGAAACCAAACTGAATTTGATTCTGTTTCTCCCTGTGTCCATATCTGTGGCATTTTTGATTTATCTTCTCCTTTTGGATTTATAAAAAATAAGCCCTTATCAGATGTAATTGCAGCGCTGCCATTAACAGTTCTTTCATCTGGTTTTGCAACATAGTCAATTTGCAGGGTAAATTTTTCATCTCTAGTATAGCTGCGATCTAATTTAATATGAAGTGTAAGTGAATCTTTGTAGACATAATTTAATACTTTACCGTTCATTTCAACTTTTTTAATATCCATTCCTTTAGCGTCTAAAACTAAACTATCAGAAGCATGAAAATGGTGCTTTGCAGTAATAGTAGCTAATCCAATTAATTGAGATTTTTGCCAATTAAAATTCACTTCTAGTTTCGTATGAATTAAATCTGTGTATAAAGTCCGAGAACTATTATAGATAGCTCTTACTTTTAGTTCTTCCTCAAAACTTATTTCATCATCATATGCTGTTGAATCAAATTCGTTGAATTCATAGTTTTCTGCATCTTCAACTATTTCTAAATCTGTAGAAATAACTTTACTAGTAGTACACGCAAGTAAAACAATAAATATGCCGATAAAAAGAGTGATTTTTTTCATTGAATTAAATTTAGCACAAAACTGCAAAGAAATTTTCTTTTGACAAGAATAATCAAAGAAATAGATGGAAGTTACAAAGCTTTTTTAGATTTGCAGAAAAAAGAATAGTATGATTAATTTTCTGGATTACGACTTCTCAAACAAACGCGTTTTAATTCGTGTTGATTTTAATGTTCCTCAAGATAAATCAACATTTGAAATCACAGATGATAAAAGAATTCTCGCAGCTTTACCAACATTAAAGCATATTTTAAATAAAGGAGGAAGTCTCATCCTAATGTCACATTTAGGCAGGCCAAAAAATGGTCCAGAAGATAAATCCTCACTCAAGCACATTATTCCTCATATTGAAAAATTAGTAGAAAAAGAATTGCTTTTCGCGAATGACTGTATTGGAAGAGAGGCACAACAGAAAAGTGCTGCATTAAAATCTGGAGAAATTCTGCTGCTAGAAAATGTGCGTTTTTATACTGAAGAAACTGCAGGAGATATGAATTTTGCAAAAGAATTAGCCTCTTTAGGAGATTGTTTTGTCAATGATGCTTTTGGAGCTGCACATCGAGCTCATGCAAGTACAACTCAAATCGCATCTTTTTTTCCTAATGATAAAATGATGGGCTTTCTGATGAGTGCAGAAATAGAAAGCGCAGAAAAAATAATAAAAAAAACAGTACGTCCGTTTACTGCGATTGTCGGAGGTGCTAAAGTCTCAGACAAGGTTTTAATAGTAGAAAACTTATTAAAAATTGCCGATCATATTATTATTGGTGGAGGAATGGCTTATACCTTTTTCAAAGCATTAGGTGGAGAAATCGGAGATTCACTTTGTGAAAATGAACGTTTAGGGACCTGTAAAGAAATAGTAGAGAGCGCAAAAAAAATGGGTGTTAAAATTCATTTACCAATAGATTCAAAAATCGCAAATAAATTTACTTCTGATGCACAAACAAGAAATCAAAAAAGTGCTGCTATTCCTGAAGGATGGATGGGATTAGATATTGGTACTGAAACAATTAAATCTTTTACTAAAGTTTTAATGAATAGTAAAACAATCCTTTGGAATGGCCCAATGGGAGTGTTTGAAATGGATGCATTTGCACATGGCACAAAGTCGATTGCTAAAGCGGTTGCTGAAGCTACAAAAAATGGCGCGTATTCACTGATTGGGGGAGGAGATAGTGCTGCTGCAGTTCAGAAATTTGGCTTTGCCTCTCAAGTAAGTTATGTTAGTACGGGTGGAGGAGCGCTTTTAGAGTACTTTGAAGGAAAAGAATTACCAGGAATATCGGCGATAGTTAATTAAACTTCTTCACAAAATCAATTAATCTATGAGAATAACCGGCTTCGTTATCGTACCAACCAACAACTTTAATAAGGTTTTTGAAAACAATTGTGAGCTCTGAATCAAATAAACAGCTGTAAGGGCTTCCTATTACATCAACAGAAACAATCGGATCTTCTGTATATCCTAAAATTCCTTTCATAGAACCGAGCGCTGCGTTTTTCATTGCAGTATTTATTTGCTCAACAGTTATTTCATCTTTGGTAATAATTGTCATTTCAGTCATTGAGCCATCTAAAACAGGAACTCGCACGCTTCCTCCGGTAATTTTTCCATCTAAATCAGGAAATATTTTGGTGATTGCCTTCGCTGCACCCGTTGAAGTTGGTATAATTGAATTGGCAGCTGCTCTTGCTCTTCTTAAATCTTTGTGAGGAGAATCGTGCAAGCGTTGGTCAGACGTGTAACTATGGACTGTTGAAATGTATGCAACATCTATATTTACTAATTCCTTTAAAACTTTTATCATTGGTGCAGCATTGTTTGTAGTACAAGATGCATTTGAAAAAATAGTATCCGATAAATTGATTTCCTTCTCATTTATACCCATTACAACAGTTGGAATATCTGTGTCATTTGCAGGAGCAGAAAGAATTACTCTTTTAACGCCGTTTCTTAGATGTTTGCTTGCTGAATCTCTTGTCAAAAACGCACCCGTGCAATCAATTACTGTTTCTACTGAAGAATTACCCCATTGAATTTGTGAAGGATCTTTTTCTTGCGTAAAAATTATTTTTTTTCCGTTATCAAAATGCAAAGTATTTCCTTCAATTGTAAAAGAAATATTTAGCGTTCCATGGATGCTATCGTACTTTAGTAAATGTGCTAACGTAGAAATATCTGCAAGGTCGTTAATGAGTGCAATCTCAATAGAATTATCGTTCAATGCAATACGCGTAAAACATCTTCCTATCCTTCCAAAACCGTTAATTCCAATCACATTCATTTTAAAACATTTAAGACGTAAAATTACTCAATCATTGAGTACAAAAGGAAAACGTATTAAAATAAAAAGTGTTTAAATTAAATACGATGGTTTTACGTGATTTTAATTAAATGTATAAGTGACGCCATTTACAGTAACAGTAAAAGTAAAGTCACAGGGTCCAGAACCATAATCTACGATACGTAGCGGTTTGTTTTGTGGTTGAAGTTCAATTGTTCCACTTACCGGAAATCCACAACCTACTTTTACATGGAGTGCATTTGTAGTTTGAGAAGTAAATCCTCCTCCAGATGAAAAACTACCTTCAGCATTACCCGTAATATCATACTCATCATCAAAACGATAAAGTAAGGTATTGAAACCTGAAACCCAAGTTCTAACTCTTGCAGATGTATATGTTAGTGTTTCACCAGAAGTTAATGTTGCTAGACCATTGACGTTTACATTAAAATAGGGTTGATTGTTTGCATTTAGCCCCATATTTTCCACTGTTTTTGTCCCTTCAATTTTAATATCATTCACAAAATAATCTATTGGTGTATGAGTAATTACTGTTCCTTGAGCAATGTATTGTCCTGTGAAAGTTGTTACAATTTTTCCTCGGCGTTGTTTTCCATCATTGCAATCACAATTTGTATTACCATAATCTACAGTAACTGTTTTAAAGGAATTGATGGTATCTAAGGTAATTATTACATCGCAAGGTGTTTTTTCTAAAACTGGTTTTTCACCAGGTTTTGTAGAGATAATTTTTCCTGACTTATAATAAACCAAGTTTCCATTAACTGCTTGATCAGAAATATTTGTCATTTCGTCAAAAGCAGTTTCAATCTTATAATTTAACATAGCAGATTGATCGTTATCAAATTGCTTTTTTCGGCATGCACCAAGCGCAAGAATCAAGATAGAAGATAATAAAATTAGACGTTTCATTTGTAATTGATTTGAGGTTTATAATGATATAAATTTTAAAAGAAGAGTTTCAATAGCAAAAGTAATATTTATTTATTTTTTTCAAAAATATTAATTACTTTTTTAAATCCCCAACCTGAATAGCCTTTTTCATCATTAATAAAAAGTTTCAAAATCAAAGTTTCAATTTTCCCTTAAGTTCAGGGGATAAAGCATCTTTATGAATGTAGATATTGATTGTTTTGAATTTAAAATATTCTTCAGAAACATATAAATAACCTTTTGGAAAATTGCTAGTGCCCCATGAATTTTTTACCAAGAAAAATTTTGTGCCAGATTGATCTTGGTATAAGCCAACAATATGCATTCCATGATCATCGGTTGTTGTTTTATTATCATAAGCAAATTGTCTGATTTCTGGAGTAATTTTTAATTCTTTCGTTGGATTTAAAAATGCATTTGATATTCTATCTGCACCAGCATTATTGAAATTTTTATTGTCTTTCCCTTCTACTTGAATAGCATCAGTATTTTCAGGGACAAGCGCAATTCCATTTTTAAAACTAAAGCCTTTCTCAGAAACATCTGCTCCCCAAGCCACTGTGTAGCCATTTTTTAATGCTGTTTCACATGCACTAAATAATTCTTGTAGTTGAATATTGTAGCTTTCTCCCCATGCCCAATTATCAGGAATTTCTAAAAGGCATTTTTCATGTAGAGTATGATTCGTAAAAGAAGTTAAGGAAATATAATTATCCATAACAAGACCAATTGATTCTGCATAAGATTTTGGAGAATATGTTTTTCCTTCCCATTTGAATTTTTGAAGGTCTGCCCCAAAGTTTTTATCAAGTATAGCATTGTATTCTTGCTTCCAAGACAAATCCAGCCCATTTGGAGAACTTGCTGTTGATAATAATTTTTGCATAAACTCATTTATCTCTGAAAAAAGTGCTGAATGATCATAGGCTTTTCCATCCTTAAGATTACTGTTATAAAGTTCTTTAGGGACGATTCCAAAATTTTTAATTACAAGAGGAATATCATGAAAAGCTCCACCTTCTCCAAAATTTATCTTTCCATCCATTCTAATGAATTTATCAGCTTTTAATTCGTATGCTTTTCGAACAATATACATCTCTGATAATTCGGAAGGCTTATTTTTACCTAAGCGAATCAATTCAGATTCTAGAAATGACAAAGCTGAAAAACTCCAGCAAGTTCCTGCATTTCCTTGACTTTCTACGGGAGTATTATCTAGGCGATAAATTTTAGTGAATTCATATTTACTATCTTCTGCATTGCTTACTTGAGCAAAAGAAAGAAAAGACACCCCAATAAATAGAGCAGTAATAATTTTAGAGCAATGAAACATATTTTTTATTTTTTTAGAATCCAACCTTTATAGCCTTTTTCATTGGCTTTCTGAATAATAGTCTGCATTTGTAAATCTGAATCAGTACTACCAATACTAACCCGTATAAGCGGAGAGCCTCCAGCAAGTTGAGCAGCAAAACCTTCTTTTTTTAATTTAGAAATCAAAACTAGTGCATTCTCTTTGTTAGAGAAGCAGCCAATTATGTATTCAAAATCATTGGCACTTGAAATTTTATTTTGAAAATTTTCTATATTAACATCAAGTATTTCTTTTTCTTTCTTTTTTTCTTCTAGTTGAATTGGGATATTGATGCCTTCATCAAATTGATAAATTCCAATGCGATGATTTTTTGAAGTTAAAATTTGGTTTTCAAAAATATTTTTTTCTTGAATATTTTTTTCTTGAATAACTATATTTTGCTGAGAGTACGCTCCAAGTTCTTTTTTATAAAATGGATTAAAATCCTTGTATGATATTAGTCCAGATTCTAGAACACCAGAATGTGTTGGAATCCAAAAAGAATAAAAAGCAAGTGGTAAAAGACAAGCTGCAGCAGCATATTTCAAGTAATTAATTTTGCGGACAGGCAATTTTACGTTTATCTTTATATCTATAATGCTTGGTTCATTAATCTCAGGTTCTTTATTTGCAATAAATTGAACGTGGCTAAGTCCATATGAACTCAATAAGAGGTTAAAATAGCGGTCTTGTTCAAATACTAAATTTCCTTCAATATCAAATGATAGTTTTCCAACTCGTTCAAGGTGAATAGATTGTTTTGAATTCAATTTTGATTTAAGATCGAGCACAAATTCTTCAATCTTACTTTGACTTTTAGAATATTCTATGGCATTTAAACTAGCATATTCAGAAATTAA
>RFSL01000071.1 GCA_009923965.1 Flavobacteriia bacterium
TATCCAATTCGCGTTAAGGAATTTGACGATTATAAAGCGCTTAATTTTGAGGAATGGAAAATTTGTGAGCCAGCATGCGCCTGCGGAAGTAAATTAGATGTTCCCGTTTACCGTTTTTTAAAAGAGCCTTTAATTCGGGCTTTTGGTGAAAGGTTTTACGAAGAACTTCAAATTGTAGAAAGCGAGCTTAATTACTGAAAATTAAAAAATCCCTATCGCAAAGCAAGAGGGATTTCATAAGATTAATAAGATTAATGTTCTTCTTCCCCTTTTGCTAAAGGTACATTTTGGGGAATAAAATCAACATCTGACCCTGGTTTTGAATAGTCATAAGGCCAACGATGAACTTCAGGTAAAGCTCCTGGCCAATTTCCATGAAGATGTTCTACTGGTGTTGTCCATTCTAAAGTTGTTGAATCCCAAGGATTTTGAGGTGCTTTTGGTCCACGATAAATACTATAGAAAAAATTGAACAAGAATAATAACTGTCCAAGAGCAGCAAAAATTGCAAAAATTGTAATGATTACATTCAAGTCCATAATCATTGCAAAAGTATCTTGATCAAATTCATTGTAAACGGTAGAATCATAATATCGTCGAGGTGCTCCAGCTAAACCAACAAAATGCATTGGGAAAAATACGCCGTAGGCACCAATAATTGTTATCCAAAAATGTACATATCCTAAACGTGTATTCATCATTCTTCCAAACATTTTTGGGAACCAATGATAAACACCTGCAAACATTCCAAATACTGCAGACATTCCCATTACAATATGAAAATGTGCAACCACAAAATACGTATCATGTAACGCGATATCTAAAGCAGAATCTGCAAGAATTATTCCTGTAACACCACCAGAGATAAAAGTAGAAACTAGTCCGATTGCAAATAACATTGCAGGAGTTAAGACCAAGGAACCTCTCCAAAGCGTAGTAATATAATTAAAAACTTTAACGGCGGATGGTATTGCAATTAATAAGGTTGTGAAGACAAAGACACTTCCTAAGAAAGGATTCATTCCAGTAATAAACATGTGATGTCCCCAAACGATAAACGATAGAAAGCCAATTGCTAAAATTGAGCCAATCATTGCTTTATAACCGAAGATAGGTTTCCTAGAATTTGTGGCAATTATTTCGGAGGAAAGACCTAATGCAGGTAATAAAACGATGTAAACTTCTGGATGTCCTAAGAACCAAAATAAATGTTGGTACAAAATCGGAGACCCGCCATGATTTGCTAACATTTCACTTCCAACAACTATATCAGAAAGATAAAAACTTGTTCCTGCCAGGCGGTCCATTGTAAGCAATAAAGCTGCAGATAATAATACTGGAAAAGATAAAACACCAAGAATTGCTGTCACAAAAAACGCCCAAATCGTAAGAGGCATTCGAGTCATTGTCATACCTTTTGTTCTTAAATTTAATACCGTTACGATATAATTTAAACTTCCAATTAAAGATCCAGCAATAAAAATTACCATAGAAATCAACCAAAGAGTCATTCCTAATCCTGAACCCGAAACTGCTTGCGGTAATGCAGATAATGGTGGGTAAATTGTCCAACCTGCCATTGCAGGTCCAGTCTCAATAAACAGGGAACCAAGCATTATTAATGAAGAGGCAAAGAAGAACCAAAATGAAAGCATGTTTAGGAATCCTGAGGCCATGTCACGAGCACCAAGTTGCAACGGTATTAATATATTTGAAAAGGTTCCAGATAAGCCTCCTGTTAAGAGAAAGAAAACCATAATCGTTCCATGAATAGTTACCAATCCAAGGTACATGTCTTCCTTTAAAACACCATTTGGAGCCCATTGCTCACCAAGGAAAAAAGATAAGAAATCAGAGCTTTCTCCTGGCCAGGCCAATTGAATTCTAAAAAGAATTGAAAGCAACATTGCTACAACACCCATGAAAACTGCAGTCATTAAAAACTGCTTTCCAATCATTTTATGATCTTGACTGAATATGTATTTTGAAACAAAGTGTTCTTCGTGGTGGTGGTGATCCCCTCCATGATCATGACCGTGCCCGTGTTCTTCGTGTGCTGTTGAAGCCATCTTTTTTAATTTAAATTAATGGTTTGATAATTAATGAATCCTTTGGAGTTGCAATTTCTGCTGCTGCTGGAAAGTACTTCATTTTAAAAGTTTCTTTATTTTTCTGAGCCATCCATTTTTTATATGATGCTTTATCCTTAACAACGACTATCATTTTCATTTTGTAATGAGCGCCACCGCAAATTTTATTACACATTAAAACAAAATTAAAGTTAGGATTGTTCTTTTCAGCTCTCATTTGCTCGGTAGTCATATTTGGCGTAAGTTTCATTCGTGTTGTCATACCAGGAACTGCATTCATTTGGATACGAAAATGAGGGAAATACGCGGAATGTAAAACATCTCTAGCACGCAAATTAAACTCATAATTTTCTCCCTTACACAGATACAAGGTGTCTTTTTGAATAATATCATCCCAGACAGCTGCATCTGCTTTTTTATCATGATTTTCTTTTATCTGAGTTACCAATCGAAATAATCTTTCCTTAACAGATAAAGTATTTTTTCTTACTACAATTACTGAATCGTTAAGAATTGTATCTCGATTATTTAATAATTTTGTAAGAGATAAAATTTCCTTACTCATAATTGCAATCGAAGAATCAATTGTATTAGAAGTTATTAAGGCAAGCTCGTTGTTATCTGTAGTTAACTTATAATCGTACTTTCCTAATTCATTATCAAGTCCTGCATACCTTGCCGTCCAATCATATTGTTTTGCAAATAATTCAATTCTTATAGCATCTGCTTCTGCAGGAGAAGTAATCTTTGTCCAAGATTTTAAACCCAAAATTATGATAACCGCTAAAACTATTGCTGGGACAATGGTCCAAATCATCTCTAATTTATTATTGTGCGGGTAAAAATAAGCCTTCACTCCTGGCTTTCTAACGTATTTATAAGAGAAATAAAACAATAAAAAGTTAGTGATAAAGTAAGCAATTAATATGATAATAAAATTTAGGTTTAACAACCAATCAGTTTCTACACCTTGAGTAGAAGCTGCGGTTCCTCTTCCTGTCCATCCATATTTTAACATCAAATAAAAAAAGCCAACAAAAGTAAGTATCATAAAAACAAACATTAACAAACCATTGATATGATTGTCTTTATTATTTATTTCATGCTCTCCAGATTTCCTCAACTTAGAAGAAAGCTCGTATACTCTTATCAATTGAGCAAGGGCAATTGCACCTAAGATGATTACTATTAAAATTATTAATTTTTCCATTTTCTATTTGCTAATAGTCGTTATTAAATTTCATGATGAATACTTTCATCTAAGAAAGGGTGATTAACCGGCGTCAAAGGAGCTTTCGTTAAGTTTTTAAGGATGACTGAAATAAATATCCCTGCTGCAATCATTGCCATCCCAACTTCCAATGCACCAATTTTTGCATTAGCGCCTAAAGATCCTGCAGAAACCATAATATATACATCCAACCAATGACCTGAGAGAATTATTAGACCAACAAAGGTTAAAATGCCAGCATTTCTTTTAGCATCTCTTGACATTAGGATCAACATTGGGAAAGCAAAATTTATAATAAACATCGCAAAGTACAAGAACTTGAAATTTTCAATTCTCATTACATAGTAAGTCACCTCTTCTCCAATATTTGCATACCAAATCAACATAAATTGCGAAAACCAAAGGTAAGACCACAAGAAAGATGTAGCAAAAGTCCATTTTCCTAAGTCATGAATGTGAGAATCATTTACCTTCTCCAAATAACCCTGCTTTTTCAAGTAGAGAGTTGTCATTACCAAAATAACCATTGTGGAGCACCACATTCCTGCGAAAGTATACCACCCGAATAATGTAGAAAACCAATGAACATCAATTGACATCAACCAATCCCAAGAGGAAGTTGAACTAAATACAGCAAAAAATACTAAGAAAGTTGCACCTTTTTTATAATTCTTAAAATGGAGTTCCGTGCCACCAATTCTATCTTCTTCTAGCGATCTTTTTTTGAATCCATTTAAGAAAATGATATATACAGCAAAATAAACTAGAGTACGAAACCAGAAAAAAGGTTTATTTAAATACACCGCTTTACCTTGAATAATTTCATCATTTGCAACTGTTTCAGGATCCATCCATAAATAAATATGTGCGCCATCCATAAAGGTAATTACCAATAGAACAAATGCAAATATTGCTATTCCAGTAGGAATAAATCCTGCAACAGCTTCAATTACACGTTTAACAGAAGCATACCATCCTGTTTCTGTAGCATAGGCCAAAGCCAAAAAGAACAATGCTCCCAAGCCAAGTGCGAAAAAGAAAAAGCCGTTTATTAGACCATTGGTCATTAAGCGTGTTTTAAAATGCGCATCGCCCATTCCGGTAATCACGCCAATAATACTTAATAAAAGTCCTGATCCTATAAGACCGTATATTAAATTTTTGGCTTTTTTATTGATTTGAAATTCCATTCCTTCAGCTTATTTAATTTAATTCATTGTTGAGTCAGCAACAACTGATTTCATTGCGGTTCCATTTGCATCAAATTTGCCGTAATTCGGATCTTGAAACTGACGAACATAATGCACTAAGGTCCATATTTCTTTTTTAGATAAGAGCGAATTATGTGCACCCATCATATTTTTACCATAGTAAATAGAATAATACAGTTGACCATCTGAAAGAGCTGTTAGCGTTGCATAATTAGGCACTCCAACGTAAGCTCCACTTGTAACCATTGGTCCATTTCCATCTCCTTTTTCACCATGACAATGCTGACACATTGCTGTAAAAAGTTCTTTTCCGTTCGTCATCATACTAGCAGAATTTGCGGCTGTTAATTTGTAGGGATTTATATCGTTTGCAGCAAGTAAGTATTCGTCATCTTTGCTAAGATCAACTCCATAAAACCCGTGTGATTCTTTCCAAGCAGCGTTTGCTTTTCTAAGATTTGGAAGCATAAGTCTAACCTCTGTTGAATCTGTTCCACAGAAAGGAATAGTATTGCGAGGTGGAGTTAATGCTGATAATTTTGATTTTAAGTCCTTATTTTCACGCCCCCTAATTTCACCATAGTCTACATATGTTTCAATAGATGGTGATCGATACATATCTGGCATGTATTCGTAGCCTGAACTATCTGGATCAGAGGTGCAAGCGCCAAAAATCAAAACAGTGATTGCTATTATTGAAAAATTGACTGCCGTATTTATTGTTTTTTTCATCTTAAAATGAACTTAAAATTCTTAATCTATATTTTTTTTATCCAATTCTATATAACCTGTTTCATTTAATAACAAATCTAAATCAGCTTCCTTCATCGAGTTTTCACTCAAGCGAATTTCTATAACAAATTTATCATCTGTAGTTCGGGGATCAGGATTTTGAGCTGGCATCCCCGGAAGTGTTTTATTACGTAATAAATAAGTAATCGCCATACCGTGCGCTGCGCATAAAACTGTAAACTCAAACGTTACAGGAATAAAAGCAAGGATATTCTGTAAATAAGTAAAATTTGGTTTTC
>RFSL01000072.1 GCA_009923965.1 Flavobacteriia bacterium
TCCGATTTTTGTTCCTGAAGGAGAAATAAGAACATTCGCGGAAATGAGCTTAGAAGAGAAAAATAAGCATAGTCATCGAGCAAGGGCTTTTCAAAAAATGATTGAATTTTTAAATGAGCTTAAGATTTAATTTCGATAGAAACATTTCTTACGTCGCCATTTATTGGGGGTGAAAGTTTGGTTATAAGCAATTTATAATTTGCATCTTGCTTAATTTCAGATTTTAATCTTTTTACAATGCGCATTCCAACATGCTCAATTAATTTGGAGCGAATCGCCATTTCTTCAGCCACTATTTTGTGAACTTGAACATAATCAATTGTATCTTTAAGTGTATCATTTTCTGCAGCAGCTGAAAAGTCAGTATCAATTCTTACATCAACTTCATATTTCCCACCAATTTTAGCTTCTTCATCAAGACAGCCATGAAAGGCATATAGTTGAATTCCCGAAACGTTTATTTTATGCTTCATTTACTATTTTTCGTATTTCAATAAGTCCGATTTCTATTCTACTTATTACTTCTTCTTTACCCAAAAAATCTGAAATATCAAACATTCCAGGTCCTGCTGCAACTCCTGTAACACACAAGCGAAAAGGCTGAAGTACAGCGCCAATTCCTATTTGCTTAGCTTCTAAAAATGCTTTAAAGGTTGCTTCAATATTTTCAGAAGTAAATTCTGTTATTGTTTTTATTTCAGCTAACCACTCAAAAATTAATTCAAATGTCTCTGATTTCCATTTTTTGAGAATCGTTTCTTTATCATAATTTAATGGTCGCGCAATTAAATAAGCTCCATCACTTAGCATATCTTGAACAAATGTTGCTCGTTCTTTCATTAAACTCGCAATTTCAATTAATTTCTCATTTGGGAGTGAGCCATTTGTAAGTTTTCCTAAGGCAATTGCTAAATCTTCATTGCTTTGAGCTCGAAGGTAATTCTGTTGAAACCATTTTGTTTTATCAGGATCAAATTTTGCTCCCGCTTTTGCAACACGCTCCAAAGAAAATGCTTCTGTCAATTCTTCCAGAGAGAAAATCTCTTGGGTCGTTCCTGGGTTCCAACCTAAAAATGCAAGCATGTTGATAAATGCTTCTGGGAAATATCCTTTTTCGCGGTAACCAGAATACAATTCACCTTCTGATGTTGTCCAATCAGTTGGAAAAACTGGAAATCCTAGACGATCACCATCGCGTTTAGAAAGTTTTCCGTTTCCATCTGGTCTTAGTAGTAATGGTAAATGAGCAAACTCTGGACATTCCCAACCAAAAGCTTCATACAACATTACATGAAGAGGAGCGGAGGGCAACCATTCTTCACCACGAATAACGTGACTGATATCCATTGCATGGTCATCTACAATATTTGCTAAATGATACGTAGGCATTCCATCGCTTTTGAAAAGTACTTTATCGTCTAAATTATTGGTGTTAACGACAACCCAACCTCTAATTATATCATGCAAGCGAATATCTTGATTCCGTGGCATTTTCATCCTAATAACGTATGGAACACCAGCTTCTAATAACTTGCTTACTTCAGATTGCGGAAGCGTTAATGAGTTTTTTAAACTCGTTCTAGTAATACTATTGTATTGCCAATTTGCCATTCCCATTTGTTTTGCTTGGTCACGCATACTGTCTAATTCCTCAGCGCTGTCAAATGCATAATATGCTTTTTCATTTGAAATTAATTGTTCTGCAAATGGCTTATAGGATTCTTTTCGTTCAGATTGAACATACGGACCAAATTCCCCTCCAATTCCCGGACCTTCTGTTGGCATAATTCCACACCATTTTAAAGCATCTAGAATATAATCTTGTGCTCCAGGTACAAACCTAGCTTGATCTGTATCTTCAATACGAATTATGAATGTTCCATTGTGTTTTTTAGCGAAAAGGTAATTGTATAAAGCGGTTCGAACACCTCCCATGTGTAATGGTCCTGTAGGTGAGGGGGCAAAACGAACGCGAACTGGTTTATTGATCATTTGAATAAATTTTTTGGCAAAGATACATCATTTTCATGCATTATTTAAGTCAAAATAGGATAAGAATACCCTAGATTATGGAATGCAATACAAGGTGTCATAACAGGGAGAAAAACCTGCCCAAATTCCTAAAGCACCACCAGAAATTGTTGAAGTAATATTAATTGGGCTTCCGAAAGGGTTTCCATTAGAAGATAACTGTGCTGATTTTTTTTGAAAAAAAGTAAAGGTGTTTAAATCCATTTTAGAAAACTTTACAACTACACTATCGCCCATTCTGAAGTACCTCCTATATTCTTTTAAATGTGTGCTGTCTTTTCGTTTTAGAGGATTATCATATGTGAAGTCAAAGCTTTGTCCGTTAAAAAAGCGATCATCAAAATAGGCATCATTGGTTTTTCTAAAAATAACATCTAAATCTTCGTTGTCAGTATTCTTATTTATCCTTTTTACTTCCCATTTATAGGCATCGTATTGAGTTGAATTATCGGATAAGCGCGCCCATGATTTTCCATACATTGGATTACTAATTTCAGGTTTCCAGTATATGTTGTCTAAATATGATGGCAAGGGGATAAAGGTCGTTGATTTATATATTTTTGAGTTATAGTCAATTATTAGTTCATAGGATGAATTTGCAGTTGCTATTAATTCTAAGTTTGAGTAAACTATTAATGGCAGTAAGATTACTTCATTGTATTCAATTTCTAACATTTCAGCAAGTTTTTTCTGAGAAGCTAAGGGTAAATCACCAATATTCATAGGTGCTAAATTAAAAGTATCAACACCACGAACAACCTTTACATCAGCATTAGTAATAAAATTATTCAGGTAGCTTGAAAGATTTGTTTCTGAATAAATGTTTGCTGACTGTGACAAAAGCACAAGTGGATTTCCATTTGTTTCGATCGTTCCGTCAACAACTAATTGAGAAGCAAAACCTGGAATATCAATTATTACTTCTTTCGAACAGGATAAAAACAAGCTGGAAGATATAAAAAGAATAATAATTCTTACACTCATATCCTCAAATATACTACTTAAATAAAATAACTTAAGTTATTTCGGGCCGAACTGAGCAATTATTAATTGAGCTAATTCCTCTCCAATTCTGTCTTGCGCTTCATTTGTCGCAGCACCAATATGAGGTGTGCAAGCAATTTTAGGATGTGAAATTATTTCTTTCTTAGGATTTGGTTCATTTTCATAAACGTCTAATGCAATTCCAGCAACAGTTCCATTATTTAATGCTTCAATTAAATCTATTTCATCAATTACTCCTCCTCTTGCAGCATTTACAATTCTAACACCTTTTTTCATCAATGCGAATTCAGAAGAACGAATAACAGCGCTTCCATCCGCTTGTTTTGGCACGTGTATAGAGATGTAGTCTAAATTACCTAAAACACTTTTCAAGTCTGTTGTAGGAGTGATTTCAATATCTATTTTATTATTCAATCCAAGCGGCACGCTAATATTTACCGGAGTAGAATACTGATCAATTGCAACAACATCCATTCCAGCCCCTAAAGCATAGGAAGCTAAGCTTTGACCAATACGACCAAAACCAATAATTCCAAGAGTTTTGCCTCGTAATTCAACACCTTTCGCATAATTTTTCTTCAAGGTTGAAAAATCACCACTTTCCATATTTTTAAAAGAATCATGGAGAAATCGAGACAGTGAAAATAAGTGACCCATTACCAATTCTGCAACTGATTGTGAAGAAGAAGCGGGCGTATTAATGACAGTTATTCCTTTTTCTCTAGCGTAAGCAACATCAATATTATCCATTCCAACACCACCTCGACCAATTAGCTTTAAGTTTGGACATTGGTCAATTACTTCCTTACGAACTGTTGTTGCAGAGCGAACTAAAATCATTTCAATTCCTTGCTCATTAACTGCAGAAGCTAAATTTTCTTGTGCAACTTTTTCTGTTATGACAGTAAATCCAGCGCTTTCTAATTGTTCTTTTCCAACTGAGGAAATTCCATCATTTGCTAATATTTTCATTGACTACTTTTATTAATCTATTTATTTTGAGAAAATTCTTTCATTGTATTTACTAAAACTTGCACGCTATCAATTGGTAAGGCATTGTAAATTGAAGCGCGGTATCCACCTACAGAACGATGTCCAGGGAGTCCAACAATTCCTGCAGCTTTCCACATTTTATCAAAATCGGCAGCTCTTGACTCATCTGTCAATAAAAAAGTAATGTTCATGTTTGAACGATCTTCAATTTCTACAGCACCTTTAAATGCGGAATTTGAATCAATTTCATCGTACAATAATTTTGCTTTTGCACTATTTCTTTTTTCCATTTCTGGAACTCCGCCATTTGCAATTAAATTACGCAAGTTTAGCATTGAAACAAAGACAGAAAAAACTGGCGGTGTATTTAACATTGATTCCTTTTCAATTTGCTGTTTTAGGTCCAAGTAAGTTGGCATGAAAGGAGAAGAAGATTTTCCTAGAATTTCATCTTTTACAATGTATAAAGTTGCTCCAGCTGGACCAAGGTTTTTTTGAGCTCCAGCATAGATAATATCAAAATCAGCGACATTAATTACACGCGAAAAAATATCGGATGACATATCACAACAAAGAGGTAAATCTGTTTTAGGAAATTCTTTAAACTGTGTTCCAAAAATAGTATTGTTAGATGTAAAATGAATATAGTCAACATCCGTAGGAACAGTATAATTTTTTGGTAAATAGGTAAAATTTTTGTCTTCAGAAGAAGCAAACACATTTACATCAATACCCACTTTTTTAGCTTCTTTTATTGCTGCTGAGGCCCAAGTTCCTGTGTTGATATATCCAGCTTTCTTCTTATCTCGCATCAGATTTAATGCAACAATTGTAAAACCAAGAGAAGCTCCACCTTGAAGAAAAGCAACCGAATAACCTTTAGGAACATTCAAAGCTTCTTTCACTAAAGCAATAGCTTCATCCATAACCGCAACAAAGTCTTTGTGTCTATGAGAAACTTCGAGAATCGATAAACCATTAAAGTCTTTTACGGCAGCTGCTGCTTGTTGAAATACTTCTTGAGGTAAAATGCAAGGACCTGCTCCAAAATTATGTTTCATGAGTGATTACTTTTTGAGTTTGTAAAATTCTCGATTAATATTGAAATAGCTTTACAAATGTTTATTACTTGCTTAAAATGTTCAAAAAAAAAGCTGTCGGTTAGACAGCTTTAAAATTATTTCTCAGTTTTCTTAGTTACAGCTTTTTTTGCTGGCTTTTCTGCTTTCGCAGGTTTCTCAGCTTTCTCAGCTTTTACCTCTGCAGGCTTAGCAACTTTTTTTACTTTCGCAACAACAATTGGTTTAACATCTTCTTTTCTTTTACGGGTATTTCCGTAAGAACCCATAGTTCTTTTTCCTTTTGTAGTTTTTTTATCTCCTCTTCCCATAGTTAAGTATA
>RFSL01000073.1 GCA_009923965.1 Flavobacteriia bacterium
CAAAAAGAAGATGTTGAGAATTGTATTCGCTTAATTTATGAAACGCTAAAAACAATTCAAGACGGACAAGATTTTAGGTATATTAAGTAAATTATTTATTGTTTGAATGTAGCTTAATGATAATTTCTAATTTAGCAAAAAATATATAATACATCTCATGAATAAAATAGTTTTTCTTGCTTCAATAATACTTTCTAATTTTTATAGTTTTTCCCAAATATCGCCAGCTATTTCAGGATGGTTAATTAATACTACTGGAATTACAGGAAGACATTATTTAAACGGAAGTTCAACTCCGATTGTAGATACTGAACTTGCAAATGTTCAGTCTGTTCAATATTCTGCTACTTGGGTTTATGCAACAACTCAAGGTATTCCAGCATTTATTACTGGTCCTTTTAATGCTAATCCAAATTCTGTGATAACCCCAGCAGTTTCAATTTATAGAATTCCATTAAATCCCGTTAAAAACACAGCTGTTTTAACAAATACAGGAGCAGGAAACATTGGTGTTTTTAAAAATGGTGTAGGTTTATTTAGTTATGGAGATGGATTTGCATACAATCCGGTAACAAATACAGATGCTCCAACTCCAAATGGTGTTTGGAGACGGGATGCTGTTAAAGCTGAAGTGAATGGATTCGATTGCTCAAAAGCTCATCCAGCAGCACAAGGGAATTATCACCATCACCAAAATCCTAGTGCCTTTAATCTTGATTTAGTTCAACTTTCATCTATTTGTAATTTATACACTTCTGATGGTTTATATGTCATTAATCCGTCAGTTCATTCTCC
Organism: Flavobacteriia bacterium; assembly: GCA_009923965.1. Lineage (GTDB taxonomy): Bacteria > Bacteroidota > Bacteroidia > Flavobacteriales_D > Crocinitomicaceae > UBA952. The sequence goes on from RFSL01000073.1 coordinate 796, forward strand.
TCTTCTTGGATTTGCTTTTGACGGATTCCCAATTTATGGAGCTTATGGCTATCAAGATACTTTAGGACTTGGACCTATTGTTCGAATGAAATCGAGCTATTCATTAAGAGATATATCTACCAGAACAACTTATGCTGATGGAACAGATGTGGTTGATGGTCCGTCTGTTAGTTCAACTTTTCCTTTGGGTTGGTACAGAGAAGATTATGAATACATTGCACATCCAAACGATGCAAGTTATTTGGATATTCACAACGGCCGATTTTGTGTAACACCAGAATATCCAAATGGTATTTACTGTTATTTTACTACTGTAGATGCAAATCATAATTCGTTTTATCCCTATTGTGTAGGTCCAACTTATTATGGAATTCGAACAGGTGGAAAAGTTACAGCGATTGATGAAATTACTCAAACCTATATATCTTCAGCTGGAATGACAAGTCAGGAGATTCTGAAATTAGAATTAAATATTTATCCAAATCCTAGCATTGATTTAATTGCAATACAATCAAACGAAATTCTAGCCCAAGATTTAAAAATTGAGTTAATTAATTCAGATGGTAAAGTGGTGCAAGCAAAAATTCTATTTCAAGGAAGCTCAATTTGTCACTTAGAAATTGATACGATTTATGCTGGCAATTACACAATTCGTGTCTATAACGATAATTACAATAAGACGTATCAAGTTGTAATTCAATAAAGTTAATGTTTTATTAAGCTTTCAGCTAAGTAAAATCCCATGATCTTCAATTAGAATTTTATCTCCTTTGATTAATTTCGCTCGTCTTCGCGTCTCAATTGAACCATTTCGATAAACGATTCCAGAATCTACAATATGCTTAGCATGTCCTCCTGTTTGAGCTATTCCCAGAGCTTTTAGCAAAGCCATAAGTTCAATGTATTCTCCTTCGATTTTAAAATTCGTATTCATTTTCCTTGAAGTTCAAGAGCTTTTAGGGTATTCATCATTAAGGATGCAATCGTCATTGGACCTATACCGCCAGGAACGGGCGTGATAAAACTACATTTTTCAGCCACTTCATCAAATTTAACATCACCACATAAGCGCCAACCTCTTTCTCTCGAAGGATCTTCAACACGAGTAGTGCCAACGTCAATAACTACAGCTCCTTCTTTTACCATCTCTTTTGTAACAAATTCAGGTTTTCCAATAGCTGCTATTAAAATGTCCGCATTCCGACAAATTTCCGTTAGATTTTTTGTTTTTGAATGCGCCAAAGTTACAGTACAATTCCCAGGATTTGAATTCCGAGCTAACATAATCGAAAGTGGCATTCCAACGATGTTGCTTCTTCCGATAACCACACAATTTTTTCCTTCAGTTTGGATATTATTTCGAGATAATAGTTCGATAATTCCAGCGGGAGTAGCGGGCAAGAAGCTTGGAATATTGAGCATCATATTTCCTAAATTTTGAGGATGAAACCCATCAACATCTTTTTTAGGATCTATTGCTTGCGTTATTTTTAATTCGTTAATGTGACTTGGTAAAGGAAGTTGAACGATAAATCCATCAATATCTATATTGCTGTTCAGTTCTAGAATTTTTTTTAATAAATCTTCCTCACTTATTGATTCATCAAAGGAAATAAGGGTGCTTTCAAAACCAATTTCTTCGCATGCGGCAACTTTTGCATTTACATAGGAAATTGATCCACCATTTTGCCCAACAATTATTGCCGTTAAATGAGGGACTTTTTTATTTTCTAACTTGCGTAAGCGAACAATTTCTCTCAACTCTGAGCGAATTTCAGCTGCGCAAGATTTTCCATCAAGTAGTTGCATATAAAAATTTTAACAAAGATAGAAAGAACTTATTTGTATTGACCTAAAAGAACTTATCTTTGTAAAAATCTTCTAAATAATAGGGTATGAAAAAGTTTCTATTTGTTTTTTTAATTTTTACAATTCAAGATATAACAGCTCAAATAGATCTAACATCACAAGAGCTTGGTATTGAGGGATATTTTGGAGCATCCAATCAAAGTGGATCTTTTGCAATCGGTCCAAAGTATGGTTTTATCCTAAATGAAAATATAGCAGTAGGCCCATCTTTTCGAATACAACGCAATTGGTCTAATAATTTGGGGAATTCTTATTCTCAAACTGTTTATGGGGGTGGTGCTTTTGCTCATATTCGTTATAAATCAAAAGGAAAAAGCACTGTTTATGGGGCAGTTGAATTTGAATATCTTAGAAGTCCATACAGTTTCGCAACGCCAAATCAACAATTGACTTCAAAAAAATGGGCGCCTACTTTATTTCTTGGGGGAGGCTTTTTAATTCGAGTCAATAAGGTAATTGGAATAAATGCTGGCATTCTGTACGATCTTATTAATGCTAAAAATAGTCCTTTCCGCAGTTCATACTTTTTCAAACAAAAAAACCAAGCCGGCGTGGTTACAAAAATTTATCCTGTTATTTATCGCTTAACATTTCTCTTTAAAATTCCTTAGAAAAATGAAAATTGGAATGGTTCTTTACCCAACATTCGGTGGGAGCGGTGTAGTTGGAACAGAATTAGGAAAAGCATTGGCCCTAAAAGGTCATGAGATTCATTTCATCACTTATTCACAACCTGTGAGACTTGGAAGTTTCCGAGAGAATATTTTTTACCACGAGGTTGTAGTTTCTGATTACCCACTTTTTGAATTTCAACCTTATGAAACGGAGTTAGCGAGTAAAATGGTAGATGTTGTCCGTTTTGAAAAACTAGATATTTTACATGTTCATTATGCAATTCCTCATGCATCTGCAGCTTTTATGGCAAAGCAAATTTTAAAATCTCATGGGATTAACATTCCGTTTGTTACAACACTTCATGGAACAGATATTACCTTAGTTGGTCGGGACCCATCATTTGAGCCGGTAATTACTTTTTGTATAAATGAATCAGATGCTGTCACTGCTGTTTCTGAAAGTTTAAAAGCAGCAACTTTTGAGCATTTTAAGATAACGAGAGACATTCATGTTATTTCAAATTTTGTTGCTCCAGAATCTGAAAAATCAGTTTATTCAGAACACATGCGTCTAAAATATGCTTCAGATGGAGAGCGCATTGTTTGTCATATTTCAAATTTTAGAAAGGTAAAGCGTGTTGATGATGTTGTCCGTGTTTTCGCCCTGCTTAATAAAGCTATTCCTTCAAAGTTGATACTAGTTGGTGACGGTCCAGAACGCTATTTGTGTGAGCGTTTATGCCGCGAATTTAATTTGTGCGACAAGGTTATTTTCTTGGGGAAAGTTAGAGATACAACTCATGTACTTGAAATTGCAGATGTTTTCCTTTTACCATCAGAAACAGAGAGTTTTGGACTTGCTGCTTTAGAAGCAATGGCAGTTGGAGTTCCTGTCATATCTTCAAATACCGGAGGAATTCCAGAAGTAAATATTCATGGATTTTCGGGATATTTATCAAATGTTGGTGATGTTGAAGATATGGCTAAAAATATGATTCATTTACTTCATCCAGATAATTTACCCACCTTTAAAATCAATGCAAAAGAACGTTCCAAGGAATTTAGTTTGGAGAAAATACTACCTCTTTACGAGGAAATTTATCGTAACTTAGTTTTGAATAAGTAAAAATTCTTTGATGCCTAGTCAAAAACAATTGGATGATTGGTTTTACAAACGAAAAACACACAAACAAAGTTTGTCAGCTTCTTTACTTTTTCCTGCATTAATTAGCGGAAATCGTGGAGCTTTAAGTTCTGCTATAACTTTAGTAGAAAGTCAGGTTTCAGAGGATAGAAAAGAAGCTAATAAATTAATTAAAAGTTGTTCGGACCTTAATAAGAAAGCCTGGAGAATTGGAATAACAGGTGTTCCAGGGGTTGGAAAAAGTACTTTTATTGAGGCTTTTGGAAAAATAATTTTAGAAAAAGGATTGAAATTGGCTGTTTTGGCAATTGATCCATCTTCGAATGTTTCTGGTGGAAGTATAATGGGAGATAAAACAAGAATGCCTTGGCTCTCACAACAAGAGAATGTATTTATTCGTCCAAGTGCAACGCGAAATAATTTGGGTGGAGTTGCTCTCAATACACGAGAGGCAATTTTACTTTGTGAAGCTGCTGGCTTTGATATTATTTTTATTGAAACAGTTGGTGTTGGTCAATCTGAAACTGTAGTTCATTCAATGGTTGATTTCTTTTTACTTTTAATGTTGTCTGGAGCTGGAGACGAACTTCAAGGGATTAAAAGAGGGATAATGGAAATGGCAGATTTATTAGTTATTACTAAGGCTGATGGAGATAATTTGCAAAATGCCAAGAATGCTAGAAGTCAATATGCAAATGCACTTCATTTATTTCCAAGTAAACCAAGTACTTGGACTACTCAAGCACTAATTTCAAGTAGTTTGTCAGGAGTCGGTTTACATGAAGTTTTGGCAGCCACTGAAAATTATTTTAATAAAATAATCCTAAGTGCTTGGCTTGATGAAAATCGAAGATTACAGGAAATTACTCTTTTAAGAGAATGTCTTTCAAACCTTTTAAAGCAAGATTTTTTTGGTAATGACAAATGGAAAAATAAATTCTTAATTGCTGAGCAAAAAGTTGCAAATGGAAAGCTTTCAGCATTTATTGCCGCAAAACAACTTTTTAA
>RFSL01000074.1 GCA_009923965.1 Flavobacteriia bacterium
ATACTACCAAGCAAATTCAGCAGATGTAACAAATGCGAATGATGTAAATGGTGCTGTTACACCTTTAACAACTGGTTCAGTTACATATCGTATTTATGTTGACATGGCTAGTGGATATAAATTCAATAGTTTGTTTGGAAGTTCAGCTCATAATTTAAAAGTAAATTCTACAGCTGGGTTTTACAATGACCCAACTTATGGTGTTTCAATTAATCCAGGAACTATATCTTCTACAAACATAAGAAAACATACTGCAATGCTCGACTCTTATTTTACAACTGGTGGAGCAGGTGGTGGAAAAGTTGGAATTTTAAAGACCGAGGATACAGACGGATCTATTGGGAATGCTCAAAGTATTTTAGCGAATAATCCTGGTGGTTGTTTTGGACTTCCAATAACTGGAATCGGCGCTCAAGATGGTATGAGACCTTTAGCTTCTAGCCCAGCTACTTATTTAGTGCCAAATTTATTGGGAACTGCATCTGCAATAGATGTATTGGACCAAACTAATGGAAATGCTATTTTATTAACAAATCATGCTATCGCAGCATTAGGAGGAGTTTATGGACCAACATCAACAAATATGGTTTTAGTAGCTCAGTTTACAACAAGTGGTGATTTAACCTTTGAATTAAATTTACAGTTACAAAACACAACAACTGGTGTAGCTGAAAATTATGTTTCATCTAACCCAACTGGAAATGAATTAACTCACGCATCTCTTACTCGTGGATTAAATCTTGCTCCAGCTGTGTTGTGTTATCAAACTGCAACATTTAACAACCAGACTTGTACTTATGACATTATAGGTTCACAGCCAGTACAACCAACAACTGCTTGTTACCAAACTGCAACATTTAATTCATCAAATTGTACATGGGCTCTTACTGGAACACAAGCTCCAGCACCAACAGGTCTTTCTTGTTGGCAAACAGCAGCTTTCAATTCCTCAACATGTGCTTGGGGTGTTACAGGCACACAGCCAGTACAACCAACAACTGCTTGTTACCAAACAGCAACTTTTAATACCTCAACATGTGCATGGGTTCTTACAGGCACACAGCCAGTACAACCAACTCTTGCTTGTTACGAAACAGCAGCCTTTACAAATTGTGCTTGGGTAGTAAGTGGAACACAAACTTCTAATACTACAATTCAATCTGTATATAATTCATTTACTTGGTCAAACAATGGTCAAACTTATACAGCTTCTGGAACCTATACTGGAAACGTAGTTAACTGCGTAGCTCAAGTTTTGAATTTAACAATTCTTGCACCGGAGTATAAAGTACTTTCTGCTTCTACAATATGTAACGAGACTCTTTACCAGGTTCCAGTTGCTACATCTTCTCCTTATTCAGTAAATGATGTTAAGGGCTATGATGTTGTTATAAATTATGATGCTACAAAGCTAGTTCCATCAGGAAATGTTACAATTTCAAATGATTTGATAAATTCAACGTATGTTGGATCATCTTCTTTTATTGCAAGTCCTGGAGTTTTAAACTTAACTATAAATTTAAATGGATCTGCTCCATCAAGTGCTGAATTTAATGGTACTGGTACTATTTTTAATGTTGGTTTTACTAAGTTAGCAGGCTTTAATGCAATTGATTCATCTATTGTTTCAGTTCCATTTATGCAAGAAAGTTATATATCTGGAGTACAAGCTAAGTCTGTTAAATCAGCTAAAATGTATTCAACAGCAATACAAAGTTATACTGGAAACCTAGTTTTTTGGTCTGACTCAAGTCCTATCACATACAATTCAGCTTCTCCATCTAGTGCTTTGATAACAAATATCTATGGTTCAACTGGTTCTCCTGTAACTCCAAATCAAACTGGACAGTTTACAAGTAACCTTTCTTCTGGACTTGATGTTTCTATTCAAAGAGATGTTGTTAACACAAATAGTGTTCAAGCAATAGTTAACGCTGCTGATGCTGTTTTGGGTAAAACGTTATTGATAAACGGAGCTTTTACTCCTTCAGTATATCAAATCATTGCTTTAGATGTTAATTTAGATGGCGTAGTTAGTGCAGGTGATATTTCTCAAATGCAACAAAGAACTACATTATCTATTCCTGAATATATGCAATCTTGGAACTATAATAACCAAGGTGTATCAAATGGATCACCATCTAAAGATTGGATATTTGTTGATAATTCTCGAATTGCAACACCTGCTTATATTATTTCAGGTACATTTCCAGCAAACGATAACATAGGTTTCTCAAAAGCAAGAGTTCCTCAGGTTCCTTTTACTATTCCTATGGTTGTTTCTAATTATACTTCTAATAATTCAACTTGTCCAACAGTAGGAACGGAAACATACAAAGGAATTATGTTAGGTGATGTAAATGGAAGTTATGCTTCTTATACTGCTGATGGATTGTTAAAATCTGAAGATGCACTAATTACTATTGATTTAAGTCAAGCTGTAATTAATGGTAACAAGGTTACTGTTCCAGTAGTAATTACTTCAGACGAACCTGTTAATGCATTAGACTTAGCATTTGAATTTAATGAAAGTAAGTTATCTTTTGACAATGTTTCTGAGTTAGCTCAAAATATAGAAGCTGAAAGTTTTTTCAATCAAAATGATAGAACTTTCCGATATTCAGCTTATACATTAGAAAACTTCAAATTAAATCAATCAGTTGCTTTAATTTCTTTTGAATCAACAGATGGTACAATTAACAAAAAAGATTTCCAGTCATTAATGGGACTTTTAAATGGTAAGCCAGTTGATGTTTCTTTTGAAAAAGCAGGAATTACTTCATCTATTCTTGATAGAATTTCTATCTATCCTAATCCATCAAACGGAAACTTTACTGTAGTTTCTTCTGAGGATGTAAACATAGAAATTTTGGAAATGAGTGGTAAATTATTGAAAGAAGTTTCTGTAAAATCAAATCAAGAGCAAGCGATTGATCTTGATAATGTTACTTCAGGAGTATACTTAATTCGTGTTTTTAATCAGAATTCAAGTTCAACTCAAAGAATCGTTATTGCAAAATAACAAGCTTTTTTTTTAGTTAAGGAGAGTCGTGGCAGTATTGTCACGGCTTTCTTTAATTTATAGTGTTTTTTAATTATTAGGATGAAAAAAATTGTTTTATTATTTTTTTGTACTCAATTACTAAGTTTTACTTCTTTTTCTAGTTTATCTGATACAATTGTCTTTGATATCAGTCAAGCAACATATTCAAGCTTCAACAATGTTAATTTTATTGAGATTCCAGTTCAATTATCGGCTGGTAATAATTCTGTAAATTCTTTTGATTTTTGGTTTCAATTTGACCTATCAAAACTTTCATATATTTCTACAACTTCATTATTGAGTGGTTTAGATGCATTTTCTAATTTCAATAGCACAAATCTCTATTTAAGTAATACAACATCTGGAACATCAATAAATTACTTTATACCTTCGAATACAAATTTGATTATTTTAAAATTTATTGTTTTAGGATCTTGTACAGAAATAACTTCAAACGATTTCTATACTACAACAGCATTAATTAACGGTGATATAAGTAGTTCTATTTTTATCAATGGCGAAAATAATTTTGTGCTTACTGCAAGTGCTAGTTCTTCCTCTATTTGTATTGGAGATAGTGTAACTCTTTTTGGTAGTGGTGCCACAACGTATACTTGGTCGAATGGTGTTACAAATGGCTTAGCATTTAATCCTGTTGAAACAACATCTTATTCTTTAATTGGAAGTAACCCAGGCGGCTGTCAAGATACTACAAGTATTAGTATAAGCGTATTTGCATTGCCAGAAGTTACTGCAAATTCAAGTGCATCTATCGTTTGTTTGGGGCAATCTGTTACTTTAAGTGGAAGTGGGGCAGCATCTTATTCTTGGTCTAATAGTGTTGTAAATGCAGAAAGTTTCGTTCCAACAATAACTACAACTTATTTTCTTACAGGAACGGACTTAAATAATTGTTCTGACACTGATAGTATAATCATTACAATTGACTTGTGTAACGGTATTTCAGATATAAATGATAATTTATTTTTAGTCTATCCAAATCCCGCCGATGATTTTGTAACTATTCAAATAGTTAGTAATTTGGTAAATTCTAACTATAGAATTTCAAATAATGAAGGAAAAATATTGTTGAATGGCACTTTAAATTCAATAGACACCAAAATTGATTTATCAGGACTGAAGCCTGGAGTTTACCTTTTTTGTTTTGGCGAGGACTATTATGAAAAAATTAAATTATTAGTTAATTAGAGATTGACAAAAAAAATCTGCTTGAGTAATAAACCTGATAAATCTAAACCCCATAATTTATTATGAATATAATAAACAGAGAGCTAAGTTGGCTTTCCTTTAATGAAAGAGTTCTTCAGGAAGCTTTAGATCCAATTGTACCACTAACTGAGCGCATGAGGTTTTTAGGAATCTACTCGAATAACATGGATGAATTTTATAGAGTTAGAGTTGCAAATTTAAAACGGTTAGAGCATTTAAAAAAACAAAAAATTGATGGTTTTAATGGCAATGCTGAGCAACTTTATCAAGAGATTCGTAAAGTTGTAATGAAGCAACAAAAGCAATTTGAAAATGCATTTATACTAATAAAAGATGATTTTGAGAAGGAAAATATATTTATGCTGAATGAAAGTAAAGTGAGTAATAAACAATCAATAATTATAAAAGATTATTTCAATGAAAACTTAAAGCACGTTATTTTCCCAATTATTTTAGAAAAAAAAAATAACTTTCCAAGACTACGAGATTATGCAATTTATTTGGCTGTTAAAATTGTAGAATCAAAGAATAAAATTCGCTTTGCATTAATTCAAATTCCAAGTGAATACAGTCGGTTTTTCGTTTTAAATGAGGAAAATAGAATTGATTTTATTTTAATTGATGATATTATTCGTCTTCAGCTTAAAGAAATTTTCTCAATCTTTAATCCGATTGAGATTATGGCATATACTTTTAAGTTTACAAGGGATGCTGAATTAGACATTGATGATGATTTATCTTTGTCTTTTTTTGATAAAATAGAAAAAAGTTTGAAGCAAAGAAAGAAAGGAGATCCTGTCCGTTTTGTTTTTGACTCTAAAATGCCAAGCGATTTATTAAAATTCCTTATAAAATCTCTAGGTATAAATAGTACAAACAATAAAATTCCAGGTGGTCGATACCACAATTTTAAGGATTTTATGTCCTTTCCAGATTTTAACATCAAAAAGTTTAGATATCAACCTGAACCAAAACAAGCACATCCTCTTTTTTTAAGTGAAAAAAGCCACATAGATATAATTTTTGAACAAGATGTATTATTGCATTTTCCATATCAAAAATTTGATCATGTAGTAGATTTACTTCGTGAAGCAGCTTTAGATCCAAAGGTGAAAGATATTAAAATTAATATATACAGAATTGCTAAGAATTCAGA
>RFSL01000075.1 GCA_009923965.1 Flavobacteriia bacterium
AGATTCCAAGAGCTCCAATATCTGCATACCCCACTGTTACTAAACTTGTTTTACGCAAACTTTTCTCACTCTGCTCATCCCCGATTTGCACTCTAACCGATGAATCTGTCCCGGAAAGAAGGCGAAGCAAAACCACCTGCTCCTCTAGCGCCTCAAGTATTGGATGAATACTGCTCGATAAATCTTGATTATCACGGGCAAGATTTGAAGCACCAGCTAAAACTACCTTCTCCTCTGGGTGCTCAACTGCCATCTCAATTAAGGTAGTGACTACTATTACTGCATTGGATTTATCACTTGCTCGATAATTATTTACTAACCCGTCCAGCTTTGTTGCAACATTAGAAAGTGATTGTTTGGCAATTGCTAGATTTATTTTCTTATGTAGATCTGATAGTGAGCCTTCTGTAATTTCAAATTGCAACTCAACCATTCGCTGCTCGACTCTTCCAGCATCAGTAATTAAAACAATCGATTGGATAAATCCAGAAATCATCATCGGAAGTGCAACAGCTAAAATAGTTTTGTAGCGTAATTCTAGCATTAGTCAACTTGGATTACAAGGCCTTTTAAATATTCTCCTTCAGGATGGTACGCATTTATTGGATGATCAGGACCTTGGTGTAACTGCGCAAGAATTCTTACAGTTCTCCCTGTTTCTATTGCAGCAGCAATAATTGTATGCGTGAATAGTTGTTTGTCTACAACCTGAGAACACGAAAAGGTAAAAATAATTCCGCCTGGCTTTATTTGTCGAATTGCATGGGCATTTAGTCGTTTGTATCCCTGAATTGCTTGGTGTCGTTTTTCGCGGTGTTTTGCAAATGCTGGCGGGTCCAATACTATGATGTCGTAATCTTCCTTTAATTCTTTCATATAGTCCATTGCATCGGCAGTAATTGAGGCATGCTTCTTTCCAAATTTATTTAGAGAAACATGTTCTTCTGTCATTTCAATGGCTTTTTTTGAACTATCTAAAGAATGCACGAGTTTCGCTCCTTGAAGCAAGGCTTGTAAACTAAATCCACCTGAATAACAGAAGGTATTCAATACTTTTTTTCCTTTTGAATAGTTTCCTAAAAGAAGCCGATTGTCTCGTTGGTCGATGAAAAATCCAGTTTTTTGTCCTAAAACCCAATCAATTTTATATTTTACCCCATTTTCAAGTGCTTCATGTGGAGTTTCACACGTCCCAAAAATATAAGCATCAGCGGTTTCTAAACGCTTTGGTAATGTGTCCGCTGATTTTGAGTAAATAGCAATCAAGTCTTTTCCGAAAGCTTTCTGTAATGCACTTGATATTTCAGGTAAAGAGCGATGCATTCCGATAGAGTGACATTGGACAACAGCTACACCATTGTAAAAATCAATAACTAATCCTGGCAAACCATCACCTTCACCATGACATACTCTAAAAATAGTATTCTCTGTGCTAAGTAAGCCAATTTTAATGCGTGAGTCGAGTGCCTGTCGAATTTTTTTCTGAAAGAAAGACTTATCAATTTTTTCTTCATCAAAACTTAGAATTCGAACAGCAATAGTAGCATTTTGAAAATGCCCAAGTGCCAAAAAGCGACCTTTATAATCTTGTACTTCAACAATTTCACCATCTTCAATTTCCTTTGTATCGGTAAATAGTGCACCTGAAAAAATCCAAGGGTGTTTTCTAAAAATGGACTGCTCTTTGCCTTTTCGGACTTGTAAAATAGTATACGACATAGCCGCAAAGATACGCAAAGTAATAGCGTAATATTTGTATTGTTTTAACAAGTATGCAGCAGAATAACAATTATTTGCAACATTCTCCTTACTTTTGATAAAAAAAACGAAACATGTCGAACAAAAGAATTTTAAAGAAAAGCTTAAACGAATTAGTTTTTGACGTTGTAGATGAGTGTTATTACATTCAAGCATTAGATGCTAGCAAAGAAAAAGCAACAGAGAAATTAATTGATGAAGCTGCAACATTCCAAGATTCAATTTTATCTCGTATGAAAAAAGCAAGAGGTAAAGCAGAATTTCGTGCAATCGTTCTTGATCTTGAAAAGCAAGCCGACCATTTCGTTACTTCATTGAATGCGTTAAACGCTTAATTTACCAATGAAAACGATTAATTGGAAACGTTGGCTATCAGTATTTGGCTGCCTTGCTTTCTTTTTAATACTATTTTTTACCGGAGGAAAATCTCTTTTTTGGAATGCAACTGCCTTAGGCGGTTTAATGATTTATTTTTGGATTTTTGAAGTAGTATCAATTTACATTACCGCTCTTTTCCCATTAATTCTAGCAATTCCTCTTGGGATTCTTTCTACTTCAGATTTAGCTGAAGCTTATGGAAATGGAAACGTCTATCTTTTTTTCGGAGGTTTTATTTTGGCTCTTGGTTTGGAAAAATGGAAAGTTCATGAGCAGATTGCAAGACGAATTGTTTCCCTTGTTGGAAATTCAAAACCACGAATTTTACTTGGGTTTTTATTGAGTACAGGATTATTAAGCATGTGGATTTCAAATACTGCAACAGCTTTGATGATGCTTCCAATGGCCCTTGCGATTATTCAGGCAATGCCTGTAGATCAGCAGAAATCAAAATTTTCTGTTTTTCTTCTTCTTTCAATTGCTTATGCAGCAAGTATCGGAGGAATGGCAACCCTCGTTGGTTCACCACCGAATACGCAAATGGCAAGTATCTTAGAGCAGAATTATAACATTACAATTTCCTTTTTCGATTGGATGAAAATTGGAATTCCTTTAAGTTTGACACTTCTCCTTGCAGTTTTTGTTTATTTCTACTTCGCTTTAGGAAAGGAACGGAATGAATTACATGCTATTCATTTGGAGAAAAAACCATGGACTGTAGATCAATATCGAGCGCTTGCAGTTTTTGGCATTGTAGTTATTTTATGGTCTTTCCGTGAGTTGATAATTGGAGCTACAGGCTTTTCATACAGAGATGAAAGTGCAGCGATTTTTGGAGGCATTTTACTTTTCATTATTCCGAGTCAGTCTGCGAAGAAACCCCTCTTAGAATGGCAGGATACCGAAAAATTACCTTGGGGTATTTTATTATTATTTGGAGGTGGCTTGGCTTTAGCTAAAATGTTGGAGACTGGAGGTGTCGTAAAAGAAATAACCCAAGTTTTTAGTTCTTTTCAAAATGTATCCATTACATTAATGGTAATTATTGTCGTTGTCATCGCTATTTTTGCAACAGAAATTATGTCTAATTTGGCCTTGGTAACGATTTTTGTTCCAATAGTTGCAGCATTTGCATTAGAAGCTCATTTTCCAATACTCCAATTGTGTCTTCCTCTTACATTAGCTGCTAGCTGTGCATTCATGCTTCCCGTTGGCACACCTCCAAATGCAATTGTATTTTCTTCTGGCTTAATTAAAATCCATCAAATGGCAAAAATTGGCTTTATATTGAATATCATTGCCACAATAATCGTTTGCTTTTTTGCTTTCTTGTTCTTTTAAGTTCATATAATAGTTTATATTTGGTTAAAAATAAATTATATGAATTCCATGCGCTTATTTGATGTGCCCTATCATCAACAAAAGAATTATCAGAAAGACACCATGTTTGTCACAAAGAAAGAAGGTATTTGGACTCCCATGGATACAACTACTTTCATCGAAAAAGCACTCCTAGTTTCGAGAGGATTAATAGCTTTTGGGATTTCAGCAGGAGACAAAATAGCCGTTGCAAGTACTAATCGTGTAGAATGGAATATTTTGGATATTGCTGTTCAACAAGTTGGGGCTATCTTGGTTCCACTTTATCCTAACATTTCTGTAAACGATTATCGTTTTATTTTAAATGATTCAAGCACTAGAATATGTGTTGTTGGAAATAAAGAATTGTGGGATAAAATAAGTTCAATAAGAATGGATGTTCCTTCTTTGGAACATTTATTTGTTTTTGATGAAATTGAGGGCTGCTCACATTGGTCTGAAATTTCTGAAAAGGCAGAAAAAACTGATCCTTCAGAAGTGAAATCAAGAATGGATTTAGTAAAAAGCGGTGATTTAGTTACGATTATTTATACCTCAGGAACAACCGGAAATCCCAAGGGAGTAATGCTTTCTCATGCGAATATTTTATCGAATGTTTTTGCCTGTCAAAGTCGAATTCCTGCTGATAATAATTCCAAAGTCTTGTCCTTTCTTCCAGTTTGCCATATTTATGAAAGGATGTTGCATTACCTCTACATGTATATCGGCTGCTCTATTTATTTTGGCGAATCGATGGAAACAATTGGAGAAAATATCAGAGAAGTTAAACCAGATGTTTTTTCAGCGGTTCCAAGATTAATTGAGAAAGTATACGATAAAATTATTGCAAAAGGAGACGAATTATCAGGACTAAAAAAGAAATTGTTCTTTTGGGCGGTTGCTTTAGCAGAAAATTATGAGCTAAAAGGCAAATCACCCTTATATAAAATGCAATTAGCTATTGCTCGAAAATTAATATTCTCAAAATGGAAATTAGCGCTTGGAGGAAATGTAAAAGCAATTGCATCGGGAAGTGCGGCTTTACAACCACGATTAGCGCGTATATTTTTAGCTGCTGGGATTCCAATTTTAGAGGGTTATGGCTTAAGTGAGACATCTCCAGTGGTGACAGTCAACTCATTTGACAAAGGTATCTGTTTTGGCTCTGTTGGAACTTTAATAGAACACGTTGAAGTAAAAATTGCTGAAGATGGTGAGATTTTAGTGAAAGGCCCAAATGTAATGCTTGGTTACTACAACAATGAAGAAGCTACAAATGAAGTAATGGACAAAGATGGTTGGTTTCATACTGGAGATATTGGTGTTTTTATAGATGAGAAATTCTTAAAAATAACAGATCGTAAAAAAGAGATATTTAAGACTTCAGGAGGGAAATACATTGCACCTCAAGCGATGGAAAATAAATTTAAAGAGTCTCGGTTTATTGAGCAACTTATAGTTGTTGGTGAAGGAGAGAAATTCCCCGGGGCTTTTATCGTGCCTTCTTTTCTCTTTTTGAAGGAATGGGCTTTGCAAAATAATCTAAATTTTGATAAGCTGTCAAACGAAGAGCTTGTTTTGAATGAAAAGATTCTTTCTAAGTTTAAGGAGGAAATAGCAGAAATAAATGAATTTTTTGGTAGTTGGGAGCAGTTAAAAAAGTTTGTTATCCTGCCCACAGAGTTTTCTATAGATGGTGGAGAATTAACACCAACATTGAAGCTCAAAAGAAAAAAAATTATGGAAAAATACCAGAAAGAATATGCTATACTTTATGGTAATTAGTAACGATTTTAAAACAAAAAAAGCCAACTGAATTCAGTTGG